>JBMCXL010000151.1:0-7265 GCA_048621015.1 Phycisphaeraceae bacterium | reverse complement strand
CATCACCGGCGCCGGCATCGAAACCATCAACCTCGTCGCCTACATGCCCGGCCAGTCGCCAACCGAATAACGGTTTCTGGTTTCTAGTTTCTGGTTCAGACGACGGCGGCGAAGCCGCCGAATCCAACCAGAAACCAGAAACCAGAAACTAGAAACAACGCAGGAGCTATCCGTGTCCGAGCAGCGCCCCACAACCAACACGCCTGAGCGCGACGAGCCGACCGTCCACCACGTCCCGCGCCGCAAGAAGCAGGCGCTGCGGCCGGCGCGCATGCAGGTCAACCTCACGTCCATGATCGACGTGACGTTCCTGCTGCTGATCTACTTCATCATCACCGCCAACTTCATGCTCGACGAAGGCGTGCTCATCGCGCGCATGCCCCAGGGCACCGGCCAGGCCGCCGAGGAAACCGACGAACCGCCCGAGCAGCCGCTCGAGATCGAGCTCATCCCCGATCCGCCCGCCGGCGTGCGCATCCACATCGCCGGCGAGCGCGGCATCAACACCTTCACCGACCTCGCCCAACAGCTCCAAAGCTGGCAGGTCACCCCCAGCAACCCCGGTGGCATCTACAAGCCCGACAACCCCGTCATCATCAAGCCCGTCGGCGAGGTGCGCTGGCAACACGTGGTCAACGCCTTCAACGCCGCCATCAAGTCGCGCTACTCCAACGTCGCCTTCGGCCAGCCGAGTCAGCAATGAGGCACCACTCAGAGGCACGCATGATGAAACACAACGCAGCGACATTGCCGATTGCCGATTGCCAATTGCCAATTGATCGCAAGCACCGCGCCAATCGGCAATCGGCAATTAGCAATTGGCAATTCGCCCCGCTCCTCTGGGCGTGTTGCTTTCTCGCCCTCTGCGCCACACCGCGCACCCTCTTCGCCCAGGCCGACCAACTCGACCAGGGCCTGTTCATCGACGCGCTCGCCGAGGAAGGCATGAGCGAGCTGCTGCTGCACATGGTCGAGACCGAGCCGCCGGACGATCCCGTCGTCGCCCGCCAGGTCGAGATCGCCCAGCACCGCATGCGCTACAACGATGAGAACCGCCCACTCGAAGAGCGCCACGAAGCGCTGCGCAGCGCCATCGACGCCACCCGCCAGCTCATCAGTGAATTCGACGGCCACCGTCAGCGCCCCATCTGGCAGACCGACCTCGCCGAGCTGCGCCTCACCGAGCAGCTTCAGGCGCTGTTCAACCAGGCCAACCTCTTCTACGAGTTCGGCGTCCCCACGCCCGAGCAGCGCGACATCTTCACCGACGCCGTCATCGAATCCCTCGAAGCGACCAGCAGCGCCGACTTCCGCCTCTTTCAGCTCCGTGGCGAGATCGGCCGCGACGAAGGACTCGCCAACGAGCTGCGCAACACCGGCGTGTTCACGCGCCTCTTTGAAGAATACGCCGAGCAGCGCACGCCGTTCTTTCTCGCCCATGCCGCCTACTACACCACGCTCCTGCCCGACACGCACGACTACTTCGCCAGCCTCGGCGACCGCGCCAACCCCGACGTCCCCGAGCAGGCCAGCACCATCGAGCGCGAGCGCGCCCGTTTGCTCGACCAGGCGATCGAAAAGCTCGAGCCGTTCGTGAACGACGAGTCCGACATGATCGGCGTGCGCCGGCTGGCGATGTCGCTGACCGGCCGCGCGCAGGTCGCCCAGGGCAACACCAGCGAAGGCGTCGCGCTGCTCGAGCAGGTCGTCGAGGCCGAGTCCGGCGATCGCACCGCGCTGATCGCCCAGCTCGCCCACGCCATGGCGCTGCACCACACCGACGACCACGGCGGCGCGCTGGACGTCATCGCCGCGGTCGAGGGCCATTCGCTCCCCGCGGACAACCCGCTCTATCGCCTGCTGGTCACCGACACTGAGCACCGCATCCGTCTGGCGCGCGCCGAACAGCAGGAAGACGGCGACGCGCGCGAGCAGGCGATCGCCGCGGCTTACGAGCCGTACATGCGACTGCTCGACAGCGCCGGCGGCGATGCGCTGCGCCAGTACGTCTATCGGCGGTGGGAGCGCACGATTCAGGACGATGACGACCTGGCGAGTCGGCCCCCGGTGGTGCGCCTCGGCATCGCGCAGATGGCGCGGCAGGAGGGCCAGCGCGCTGTGCAGCAGGCGAGTGGTGAGCCGCCCCAGCAAGCGCTCGATCAGCTCAATCGCGCGGTGCGCCTGTGCAGCGCGCTGCGCGAGGAGGACCTCAGCGACGCGGTGCGCGCCAGCGCGATGTTCAACCAGGCGGTGGCGCAATACTGGCTCGCGCCGCAGCAGGTGGGCAACCGCCTCACCGTCGCGCAGTTGATGACCGACCTGGCCGACCGCTACCCCGACCAGCCGCGCGCCGGCGACGCGATCGCCACGGCCGTCGGCCTGCTGCGTTCGCTGCACCAGATGCAGGGCCGACCCAGTGAAGTGGTCGACGCCTACCGGCGCGCCGGCGAGGTGCTGTTCGAGAAGTTCCCCCAGACCCAGGCCGCCGACGACGAGCGACTCTATTACGCGTTCCACGTGCTTCAGGCCGCCGGCGACTACCGCGCCGCGGCGCGCATGTACGCGGCCGTGCCGTTCGATCACGCCGACTATTTCGAGGCGCAGCGCGAGAGACTGTTCGCCCTGCGGCAGATTCACGAAGAAGCGGAAGGCGAGGAGGCGAAAGCGGACGCGCTTCAGGCGGTCGTCGATGCGGCCGAGCGGTTGCAGACCGACGCGGAGTCGGCGGAGGGCAGCGGCGATCGCGTCGAGACGGCGCGCCGCGCGCGCGGCGGGGCGCGCCTCGCCCTGGCCGATGTCGCGGCGACGCGCGGCGAGATCGACGAGGCGCTCGCGCTGCTGGACGGTTTCGAGCAGGCATTCAGCGCCGCGCCGGACCTGGTCCGCCAGGCGCTGAACCAGCGCATCGTCACGCTGATCGAAGCGGGCCAGCGCGCCCAGCAGCAGGCGATGGAAGCGGCGCAGGACGCGCGGCAGCGCGAGCTGTCGCAGCAGGCCGCCCAGCACATGCAAAGCGCGGTCGAGCAGGCGCAGCGCATGATGGCCGACTTCCCCGACGAGGCGGCGGGCGTGATCGACCAGGTGCTCACGCGCCTCGAGCGCGAGATCCACGCGCAGCGCCGCCAGGCGGAGGACACGGTGCGGCGCCAGGCGCAGCAGCTGCGCCGGTCGGCGGACCAGATGGCGGATGTGGCGTCGCAGCTCGCCGAGACGTTGATGCAGTGGGCCGAGCAGCAGGATATCGACGCCGCGCGCATGTTGCAGTACCGCCTCATCCAGGCGCGGGCGCTGCGGCTGGCGGGCGAGGCGCAGCGCGCGGTGGCGCTGCTCGAGCCACAGATGCAGGAGTTTCCCAACGATGCCTCGCTCATCAGCGAATATGCCGAGGCGCTGTACGCACGCGGCGACCAGGAGAGCCTGACGCAGGCGGCGCGGCAGTACGACAAGCTGATCCGCGGCCTGCGCGAGCCGTACCCCGATGCGTGGTGGAACGCGTGGATGCGCCGCTTGCAGATCAACGACCAGCTCGGCCGGGCGACCGACGACATCCCGCTGCGCGTGCGCCAGCTCAAGCGCACCGATCCGAACCTCGGCGGCTCGCCGTACCGCGAGACGCTCGAAGCGCTGCACGACAGGCACGCGGGGTGAATTCAGTTTCAGGTTCCAAGTTCCGAGTTTCAAGTTTTCGAAATGGGCGATTCGCCAGTTGATGTCGAGGGCGCTCGGCTTCACGAAGGGCCGGCGGCCGCCTATCATGTCCGCGCACCGGACATGCGCTGATTTTCCAACCTCCACCCCGATTGAACGCCATGCACTACGTCACCATCCCCGGCACCGACCTGCGCATCAGCCTGCTCGGCTTCGGCAACTTCGTCTTCGGCACCAACTGGTGGGGCGAATTCACCGACGACGACGGCATCCGTCTCCAGAACCAGGCGTATGACCTCGGCGTCAACTTCTTCGACTCCGCGCCCGCCTACGGCAACGGCCGCGCCGAGAAACTGCTCGCCGAGACCATCAGATACGCCGGCCGCGACAACCTCGTGATCTCCACCAAGTTCGGCTACAACTTCTACAGCGACCCGGGCGAGCAGGGCGGACACCGCGAGCGCAAGCAGGATTTTTCCCCCGACTTTCTGCGCTACGACCTCGAGCAATCCCTGCAACGCATGAACATCGACTGCATCGACCTCTGGCAGGCGCACAACCTCAAGCTCGATCAGTTCACCAACGAATTGTTCGACACGCTCGAAGCGCTGACGCGCGAAGGCAAGATCCGCCACTGGGGCGTGGCGCTGGGCCCGGCGATCGGCTGGCGCGAGGAAGGGCACAAGGCGTTTCTCGAACACGACGCGGCGGTGGTGCAGACGGTGTTCAACCTTTACGAGCAGGACCCGGGCCGCGAGTTCTGCGCGATCGCGGAAAGACGCGGGCGCGGCGGCGTGATCGCGCGCGTGCCGACCAACTCCGGCATCCTCGACGAGGAGTTCAGCGATCCGAATTACACGTTTCCGGAGTGGGACCATCGCAAGTTCCGCGATCGCGACTGGCTGGTGTATGGCCTCAAGAAGAACGAGATCATTCGGCCGATGGCGCAGGCGCTTGGTTTGTCGATCCGCCAGTTCGCGACCCGTTGGCTCGCCTCGCAGCCGGCGCTGGTGAACATCGAGCCGAACCTGTTGACGTTCGATGACGTGCAGGAGTTCGCGTCGGCGTGCGACGGGACGCCGTTGCCGGCGGACGTGCTGGCGCAGTTGCGCGAGCTTTACGAGCGCGATTTCGATCTGGGCGAGGGGGCGCATCCCTGCCCGCTCAAGTCGAGCACGGCTCCGGAAGGCAGCGTGCGCAGCGGCTACGTGGAGCCGGCGGTCGCGTGAACTCACCCGGACCTTCGCTGCGCTCAGGACCGGCTTACCAAGTCAGTGCGAGAAACGAGAAAAAGATAGCCGCGAAGAGGCACAAGATGCGCATGAGCATGTCTTGCGTCTCTTGTGCCTCTTCGCGGCTATTGTTTTTCCGTTCCCGGTGTTCTCGGTGAATGAAGTTACGCTTCGATGCCGGGTTGGAGGTTGGATGTCTCGGCGTCGCGGGTGAGCAGTTCCTGGCCGGGCTGGCGTGGTCGGCGGCCGCGCACAAGCAGGCCCGGGCGGCCGACGCTCTGGCCGGCGGTCTGGCGGTTGTCGGGATGGCGGTAGCCGATGCGCACCATGCGGCGCATGTCGTGGGTGGTGTTGATGTACGAGCCGTGGATGGTGTGGATGTTGAACAGCACCACATCGCCGGCCCTGGCGGGAACGGCGACGGTGTCTTCGAGGCGGTACTGGTCGGTGGGCAGGTGCGGAGTGCAGGGCTCGTTCGTTTCGGGGTCGGTGGTGATGTGCTCGAGCGCGCCGAGCTTGTGTGACTGGTCGAGGAAGCGGATCTCGCCGTTCTCGTGGCAGGTATCGTCGAGATGCGCGAGCACGTCGACGTAGCGGTTGTCGATGTGCTTGTAGAAGGCCCAGTCCTGGTGCATGGGGAACGGGTGGCCGGACTCGGGCGGCTTGACGTGCATGGTGGAGTGGTGCAGCTCGACGCCGGCGTTGCCTTCGGGATCGAGCAGGTCGGCCATGATGTCGCAGAGCTTGGAATGCGTTTCGGCGCGCATCCACGAGGCGGCGTAGAAGCGCAGGTCGTGCATCGCGATGAGCTGGCTTTTCGCTTCGGTCGTTTCGTCCATGTACTGGCGTCGCCACGGACCGGACCAGCCGGCGCTTTTGTTGGCCCAGGTCTCGATCATCCATTCGAGGTCGTCGCGCATCGCCTGGAGCAGCTCGGGCTCGAAGACGGCGGGGACGTGCAGGTAGCCGTGGTCGTGGTAGAAGGCGACCTGCTCGGGAGTGAGGGCACGGGGCTGGTGGGGCTGATGAACCATGGCGGAGCCTCCGGTGGGTTGGCGGCGGATTGGTAAGGGTTGGGCCGATCGCATTCCGCGGCGCGGCTGCATTCGCGCTGCCGATGGCATACATTAAGGGGGATTTGGACGGCCACAAGGGGAACGGTTCTGTGAAATCTGGTGATTATTCAACAGTTGCCGGTTCACGTCCGCGCGGCGCGGGGGTGATCCGCTGGCCGATCGGCGCGTGGCCGCGGTTGCGGCTGGCGCGGCGGGCGCGACTGGCCGATCGCGGGTTCGCGGTGACGTACGGGCCGGCGAGCTTTCATGCGCTGCACCTGCACGAGTACGAAGCGCGTTTGCGGCTCGGCGACGTGGAACTGCCGCTGAAGCCGGGCGACATCACGTGGACGCCGGCGCATGTGCGTTCGCAGTACGACCTGCGCGAGCCGGGCTACCACCTGGTGCTGCACTTTCACGAAGACGCCGCGCATGAACGGCTGTTGAACGAAGCGGACGAAGGTTGCATCGAGCTGCCGCTGCATCTGCCGGCGGATCGGCCGCGCACGTATGCGCGCCAGCAGTTCAACGAGATCGTGCACCTGCATGCGCTGGCGCATCATCGGGCGCGGTATCAGGCGGTCGCGGCGCATCTCACGCAGAGCCTGCTGCTGTGGCTGGGCACGGGCGCGCGTTCGATCGAGCCGGGCGCCGGCGCCGGCCGCGCGGGCGCGGCGGTGCGGTGGGCGGCGGAGGTGGTGGATCGTCACCTGCATCGGCCGCTGACCGTGCCGCAGATCGCGGAGGAAGTGGGGTTGAGCCAGAACTACCTGGCGCGCTGCTTTCGCCAGCACTTCGGCATGACGCTGCCGCGCTACCTGCTGACGCGGCGCATCGAGGTGGCGCGCGAGCTGCTCGAGACCACGGCCCTGCCGATCCAGCAGGTCGCCCAGCGCGTGGGCATGCCCGATCCGCATCACTTCAACAAGCAATTCCGCGCGCTGACGGGCCTGAGCCCCACGGCGTTTCGCGACCGCGTGCGGGCGTGACGCATGTGCCTGGGCGTTCTCCCACGACATTATCGGTTCCGCCACATTCCACGACAGAGGCGGGTGATTCCTGGCAGGCCGGCTCATCGGCGGTGCCGGTTGTGCCGATGATAGCGCGCAGGGGTCAATCAAGGGTGGCACACATCGTGTCGGACGGGAAAGTTCAGATCATGTGGCACAGCGCGCCGGAAACGGATTCTCAGGCGCCGTTCAATTCGTATCGAGAGCGGCGATGGCGACCACTGCACGCTGCACTTGCACGTGGGGGGCGCGCGGGCGCGGGTACACTTGTGATGGTTGCAGCGATTGCGCTGGCCCATGCCGACGACGAGCCGCCGCGC
>JBMCXL010000150.1:0-7266 GCA_048621015.1 Phycisphaeraceae bacterium | reverse complement strand
GATCAGCCGCCGCCGGTGATGTCGACGAATTCGCGCAGGAAGCCGGCGAGCAGGCCGACGATGAGTCCGCTGCCGAGGGTCCACATGCCTTCGAAGGCGCCGATGAACATGCCGACAGCGGCGCCGGTGGTCATCCAGAACATCAGGCCGGTTATACGCTCGTTGCGCACGAGGCTGAAGACGATCCAGATGACCGCGGCGATCCAGAAGGGGTGGGTGACGGTCACGGCGATGCGGCCGGTCTGGGCGTCGGCCAGGAGCACGACGATGAGCCGGCCAAGCAGCAGCGCGCCCAGCAGCGCGCCGAGGAGGATGCGCAGGCGCGTGGTCTCGGCGGGGTCGGGGCCGGCGTCGATCGGGGGTCGTTTGCGGTAGGTGCTGGGGTCGAGCGGGTCGAAAGGGTGGCTGCACTTGGGGCAGGCGTCCGCGTCGACCCCGCTCAGCGACTGGCCACAGGCGAGGCAGTAGCGTGGATCGAGGTCCTCGTCCTGATCCTGGTCCTGCAGCTCGCGGTAGTACGGCACCCGCGGCGCAGCGGCGGCGGGCTCGCGCTCGGCCGGGGCTTCCGGCTCGTGGCTGTCCGTGGCAAGCTCGTAGGTGCCGTCATCCGTCCCGGCGCCGGCGTCACGCTCGGCGGGGGGTTCGGGCGTCGGCTTTTTCGGTGTCGAGTCGGACCCGGGTTCGGACGGGGGCTTCTCGTCGGGCGGTTCGAGCTCGATGGGCTCCAGCTCGTCCTCGTCCTCGCGGCGGCGGTGCGGTTGCTTGGGGTCGGCGTCGTCGGTGGGTGCCATGACTAGCGCATGATAGGCGATCGGGACGATCGCGGCGGCGTTCAGCCGGCGGCGGACTGCCTGGTGGCGGAGGTGATCTCGGGGGCATGGCCGCCGCGCGCCAGCAGGGCGTCGATCAACTCGTTGACATCCAGCGAGGCGAAGGTCGTGATGCGATCGCTCACGGCGTAGGGGATGATCAGGTGGCTCTGGTGCAGCAGGGCGCCGCAGGAGTAGACGACGTTGGGCACATAGCCGTCGCGCTCGCCTTCCTCGGGCACGAGCAGCGGCTCATCGAGATCGCCGATCACCTTGGAAGGGTCGTCTCTGTCCAGCAGCACGACACCGATGCAGTATTGGCGCATGGGCCCGACGCCATGGGTGAGCAGGATCCAGCCGGCCTCGGTTTCGATCGGCGGGCCGCAGTTGCCGATCTGGACCAGCTCCCAGGCGTAGCGCGGGTACTGGAGCAGTTGCGCGTCGTTCCAGAAGTGGACGTTGTCGGAGCGCATCAGGTACATGTTCTCGCCATCGAGGCGGGAGATCATGTGGTACAGGCCATTGATTTTGCGCGGAAACAGGGCCATGCCCTTGTTCTGGGCGCAATCGCCGTTGAGGGTGTGGATGGCGATGTGCGAGAAGTTCTGCGTTTCGAGGAGCTGCGGCAGAATGCGGAAGCCGTTGTAGGCGGTGTACGTGCCGAAGTAGGTGACGCTGCCGTCATCGTCGACGAAGCGGGTAAGCCGCACGTCCTCGATGCCGTTGGACTCGTTTTCGGAGGCGGGGAAGATGACGATCTCGGAGGGGTCGGTATCCAGCGGCAGTTCGAGATGGTAGTTGCTGCGCGCCAGCCAGCGCATGTTGTCGGTGGTTTCGCTGAAGGCGGCGATGGCGGCCGCATTGGAGGGTTCGGCGTTGGTGGTGGCGGCGCGGCCGCCGGCGGTGGGCTCGGTCTCGGCGATGGTGTGGTCGAGCTGCTGGGCGGTGAACTGCTCGGGGAGCTCGTCGAGGATGCGGCGGGCGGTGTCGTTGAGGGCGGCCATCTCGCTGAGCTTGCGGGCGAACAGCGTCTTTTCGTAGAGCCGATCCTCCTGGACGCTCATGCGGGCGGTGAACCGGGAGGCGGGATCGAAGCGGATGTGCCCCTCGCCGTCGACCACGCCGGTGCGGAACACGATGGAGGAGATGTGTCCTTCGCCGGTGGCGCGGAGGGACATGAGGAACCGCGCCTCGTCGTCCTCGAGGCCGACCTGGTCGGGGTGCAGCACGATGGAGGGATTGAACAGGGCGGCGGACTCGATGGAGTACTCCATCGTGAAGTAGGCGCCGATGAGCAGTCGGCGTTTGGCGCTGAGGCGCTTGGCATTGGGCACATGGGGGCGGACCTGCTCGAAGTGCTGCTGGAAGATGTCATCGAGCTGGCGGTGGCGCGGGCCGAAGTCGCGGCGGACCTGCTCGAGGAGCTGGTCGACCTCCTGCGCTTCGAGGGCGAGCACGCGCTGGACGATGGAGCGCACGCGCTGCTCGCCGTCGACGCGGAAGAAGCGTGTGATCACACGCCGGTCGTCAGAGACGAACCGCTCGGGTCGCCTGGTGACTGTCACCTTGGTGGCAGTTTTCATGGTGGATTGCAGCGCGCTCGCCGGCGCGGTGGGGGGTTGCCTGAAGGCGGTTGAGGGTGGGCGCGTCATGCAGCGCCTGTTATCGGCATGAACCGCACGCCGCCTTGGGCCGATTACCCAGCAATTTTAGGAGATGGCCGCCTCAGCTTTCCACCGGGCCGAAAAGACTTTGGCCGATTCGCACAACATTGGCCCCTTCCTCGATCGCGACCTCGAAATCCCCGCTCATGCCCATCGAGAGGATGTTGCAGTCGCCGCCGGCCACGCGCTCGCGGCGAAGCTCGTGAAACAGCTCCGCCGTGCGGCCGAATACCGGACGCGCGTCCTCGGGGTTGTCGCTGTAGGGCGCCATCGTCATCAGCCCGCGCAGGCGCAGGTGGATCATCGTGTCGATCTGCTCGGCGAAGTGGATCACCGCCGGCGGGGCGATGCCGTGCTTGCTCGCTTCGCCCGAGGCGTTGACCTGGATCAGCACGTCCGCGACGCGATCCTGCCGGGCGCAATAGTTGTGAATCTCCTCGGCCAGACGCAACGAGTCGACGCTGTGGATCAGCGTCACCAGCGGAATCACCTGCTTGGCCTTGTTGCGCTGAAGATGCCCGACCATGTGCCAGCGCACCTCGGCCGGGGCGCCCTGATGCTCGCCCTCCGCCGCCGCGCCGAGCGTGCGCTTGCGGCTGAGGAACTCCTCAAGCATCACGACGCGCTGGTTGAGCTGCTGGACGCGGTTCTCCGCCAGGTCGACCTGGCCCAGCTCCACGAGTGTGCGGATCTGGTCCGGTGAGGCGTTTTTGGTCACCGCGACCATGAGCACCTCGTCAGGTCGCCGGCCGCTGCGCTCCGCCGCCGCCGCGATCCGGTCGCACACCTGTCGATACGCGTCACGCAGCCGCATCGGTTCCGCCGTGGGTTGAGTCGTCATGCCGGTGATTATCGGGCGGAATCGCAGCGATGTCGAGGGGGCGTTGGAAGGAAGGCGGAAGTCAGGAAGCGAAACGCCGCCCGCCGCTTGCGGCTTCGCGCGGCGTCTGAACACCGGGCGCTTCTGTGAAGCCGCAAGCGGCGGGAACGCCATTTCTCCCTTCCGCCTTCTACCTCACCTCCGTCACCGGCCGCGCGAGCCACTTCTTCACGAGGTGCTTGATCGCGAAGAAGCCGAAGATCGCCGCGAGCAGCACCAGCACGCCGATGATCTGGCCGTTCTGCACCCACTCGCGCACCTGGTGGATGTGGTCGGAGAAGAAATACGCCAGCCCCAGGATGACCGGCACGCTGATGAGTGCCGCGGAACCGTCGTAGACGAGGAACTTCCAGTACGCGACCTTGAAGCTGCCGGCGGTGAAGAAGGCGGCGGTGCGCAAACCGGGCAGAAACCGCGCCATGAAAATGAACTTGCCGCCGTGGGTGTGCAGCATCGCCTCGGTCTTGCTCAGCCGCGCCTCGGTCAGGAACCGGCGCAGCAGCGGCAGCTTCGGGACGTGATGGCCATACTTGCGCCCCAGAAAAAAGACAATACCGTCCGCACCCACGATCGCCAGGAAGCAGCCCGGGAACATGATCCACGGGTTGGCGTAGCCTTCCCCGCACAGATACCCCGCCAGGATCAGCGGGATGTCCTCCGGCAGCGGCAGGCCGAACCCGCTGATCAGCAGCACCCCGAAGATCGCCAGGTAAGGCGCCTTGTCCGCGAATTCTACGAGCCACTGTTCCATGAAACGTCAGATTCTACCGCCCCATCGCCGTGCGTCAGTTCCATGATCGGTCACGATGCGGCGCGACTTGTCGCGCCGCTCTCACTCCGCTCCCCGATGCTGCTCGATCCACGCCAGCGCCTCGGCGCGCGTGCGCACCTGGCCTTCAAGCTGCGCATCGTACACCCCGTCCAGCAGCCGTCGGAAGTCCGGCCCCGGCTCCAGGCCCAGCGCGATCAGGTCGTCACCGTCCACCAACGGCTCCGGCGCCACACCCTCGACCAGCAGCGGCCGCGACTCCGACTCGATGCGTGCCACGTCCTCCTTCACCGGCAGCGCCCGCAGCAACACCAGCGCCTGCGGCCAGTGCGGCTCGGCCAGCAGCCGCTTACGCAGCGACACGCGCATCTGCGGCCACTGCTCCGCCATGCTCACCAGCGCCAGCACGTGCCGCAGCTCATCCCGCTGGTCGTTGCTCAAGCACAGCGCATTGCGCCAGCGCTTCATCACCTTCGCCGACTCATGTCGGCCGAACATCGCGATGTCCAGAAACGTGCGCTCTTCCGAGCGCACGTGACGATCGAGCATCCACGCCGCGAGGCGCGTCGGGTACGTCGCTTCCTCCCCGAGTCTTTCCAGCGTCGGCAGTTCGATGTCAAACGTCTCCTCGCCCAGCGCCGGGCCGTCCAGCGCGTACTGCTGCATCAGCCGCGCGCCGCGCGCCGCCTTCACGGGCGAAGCCTCCGCGAGCATCAGCCGCACTTCCTGCCCGATGCGCTCCCGGCTGATGCGCCCGAGGTGCGGCGCCAGCGGCCGAATCGCCGCGGCGGTCGTTTCCTCGATTGCGAAATCCAGCCGCGCGGCGAAGCGCACCGCGCGCAGCAGCCGCAGGTAATCCTCGCCGAACCGCTCGGCTGGATCGCCGATCGCGCGGATGAGCCCGGCTTTCAGGTCGGCGCGGCCGCCGACGTAGTCGATGATACGATCGCCGCCGGTCTCCGGATCGGTATTCAGCGGATCGGCGAACAGGCCGTTGATGGTGAAGTCGCGCCGCCGGGCGTCGTGCTCGGCGTCGGTGAATGTGACGTGCTCGGGCCGCCGCTTGTCGTGGTAGCCCCATTCGGTGCGGAAGGTGGCGACCTCGATCGACTGCCCGCCCATGCGCACCAGCACGACCCCGAACGCCTCGCCGACGAATCGGCTGCGCGGCAGCAGGGCGTGCACGCGATCGGGCGGGGCGTCGGTGGCGACGTCGTAGTCCGTCGGCTCGATGCCCAGCAGCGCGTCGCGCACGCATCCGCCGGCGAGGTAGACGGTGTGCCCACCATGACGCAGCGTGCGCACGATGCGCACCGCCGCCTCGCGCGGGGAAAGCTGCTCGCGATGACGCCGCCTGCTCATGACCGGAGTGTATCGCACCATCCATCCAAGCGCCGCCGATCCGCACCGCACGGTTACACTATGCCTTGAACGAGACCGCTCACGCCACAAAGCCGAGGGATGGCGATGCCTCGGCCTGCCGCGCCACATCGCAGGGGGCTCCGCATGACCACTTCGCCCGCCGAGCCGTCACCCCCGCCAGCCGACGATCGCGCCCACGCGCCGCGCCCGGATCTCGCGCTCGACGCCGCCGGCCGCCTCGACGCCGACGTGCACTGCATCCGCTGCGAGTACAACCTGCGCGGCAGCGACCCCGAAGGCCGCTGCCCCGAGTGCGGCCTCGCCGTCGGCCGCTCCACGCGCGGCCACTGGCTGCGCTACTGCGACCCGACGTGGCTGCGCTATGTGTGGTGTGGGTACAACTACCTGGGGCTGATCGTGGTGGGCATCGGCGTCGCGGCCGTGCTGGGTTACATGGAGTTCATCGATTGGGCGGCGCGCTACCTGAACGAGCCGTCTGCCATCGCGCTGCTCCTGCTGATTGTGTGCAGCCTTCTGGTGTTCGGCCTGTTCGGCATCTGGCGCATCGGCACGCCTGATCCGGATCGCGTCGAGCATGAGCCGATACTCAGCAAACGGCGGCTGGCGCGGGTGAGCCCGTTTCTGATGGGATTGGCATGGGGCCTGGGTCCGGCTCTGGTGACGCTCTTCGATGAGGCGCTGGTCGGGACGTTGATGGTCGTGGTGCCGTTGATCGTGCCCGTGCTGACACTGTGGTACGCCCAGTCACTGGCGGCGCGCATCCCCGCCAAATGGCTGCGCCGCACGACATGGTTGATTCTCACGTTGATGATCGGATCAGCGACGCTGCTGCACCTGGTCGGCGCGAACTACTTCGATTGGGTCGATCGACTGGCGTCGGTCTGGTCTGGCCCCGCTTACGGTGCCGGCGGGCGGTGGCACTACGGTTACTACAGGCGCGATCTCGAGGACTACCTTTTCATCGTCGCCGGCGGCTCGTTGCTTGCTTCGGTGGGAATGATGATTCTCATATTCCTCTGGTACTGGCGCGCCATGAAGAAGCAGGCGGACCTGGCGAAGCGGACGTGGGCGGCCATTCCCGCGCCGCAGCGTCAAGACGCGGCGGGAAGTGCCCCGCAAGCCGAAGCATGAGCCTCCAGCCCTGAGCCCCGCATGTAAATGCGGGGCTCGGCCGGCAGTCCATGACGGGTGTGTCGGCGCAGCGGCGCGTGAAGGAAACTTCGGCGCGGTGTCGCGCGAGCAGCGCCTGATGGTGTTCAGGCCGGGCCCCGCATTCACATGCGGGGCTATGTCGCGCGGAGGGGTGATGGTTGGTCAAAGCGTGCGCAGCAGCGTCAGCGCGCGCTCGACCGCCTTGTCCAGCGTGACGCGCTCGCCCTTGTCGCCGGTGCTGCCGTTGCGCGCTTTCATTTCGACGATGCCTTCCTTCAGGCCCTTGTCGCCGACGGTGACGCGCAGCGGGATGCCGAGCAGGTCGGCGTCATTGAACTTTACGCCCGGCCGCTCCGTGCGGTCATCGATCAACACGTCCACGCCTTGCGCTTCGAGCTTCTGGGCCAGATCATCCACCACGTCGCGCACCTGGCCGTCATACTTGATCGGCGTGATGAGCACCTGGTACGGCGCGATCGCGGCGGGCCAGATGATGCCGCCCTCGTCGTAGCCGCCTTCGCGCTCGATCGCCGCGGCGAGGATGCGGTTCACGCCGATGCCGTAGCAGCCCATGATCGGCGTCACCGGCTTGTTGTTCTCATCGAGCAC
>JBMCXL010000149.1:0-7290 GCA_048621015.1 Phycisphaeraceae bacterium | reverse complement strand
TACGCCGCCGCCGCGCTGGACGATTACGACCTGATCTGCGCGCACGTCGAAGCGCCGGACGAGGCCGCCCACGCCGCGGACGTGGGCACCAAGGTCGAGGCGATCGAGGCGATCGACCAGCACGTGATCGCGCCGATCGAGGAAGCGCTGCGAAAGCACGGCGACGAGTGGCGGCTGCTGCTGCTGCCGGACCACTACACGCGCCTGGACAACCGCAAGCACGATCCCACCGCCGTGCCGTTCGTGATGATCGGCAAGCGCGTGCGCAGCGTGCTGGAACGCGCCTTCAGCGAGCGCAACGCCAACGAGTCCGACCTGCACATCGCCCATGGCCACGAACTGATGGAATACTTCCTCTTCAGCGGCCTGGGGTGAGCAGCCAGCAGCCGGTATGGAGCGACGCGACTTGTCGCGTTGCCGCGGTCTGCATCCACACCACATCGGTGGTTCCCCTTCCCTCGGGCATTGCCTGAATCTGTCCTGCAACATCGGCTTTGATGGTGACGCTGCGGCGGCGTCGGCGCTACAGTGCGCCGACGCCCGGGGACGGGCGGTGTCGAACCCGCGGAAGGAGCCGCGCCATGATCCGCCAAGCGACCGAAACGCCGCGCTGGACACCGGAGGCCGCCGAGACCGAAGTCGCGCAGCATCGACTGGCGAGCCCGGCGCCGCCGCCGGCGCGCATCGAGCACAACGTCGGGCTTGGTGAGCGGCTGGCCAGCGGGGCGTTGGCCGGCGCGCTGGCGAGCGGGGCGGTGAACCTGGTGGCGCGGCGCGGCGGTGTGCTGGGCGTGCTCGGCGCGCTTGCCGCGGGTGGCCTGGCCGTGGAGCTGGTGCGGCGGGCGGTGACGGGACACTCGCGCTTCTACCAGGCGGTGGGCGTGCGCGCTGATGATGCGGGGGTGCGCAGTCATCCGCTGAAGCGCTGGGTGCATGTCGAGCACAGGGTGACGGTGGCGCGTTCGCCGCGGGAGCTGTACGAGCGCTGGCGCGATCTGGCGTCGCTGCCGCGGTTCATGCGCGACATCGAGCGCGTCGAGCCGATGGACGAGAGCCGATCGCACTGGGTGGCGCGCGGGCCGCGCGGCCGAAGGTTCGCGTGGGACGCGGTGCTGACCGAGGACGTGCCGGCCGAGCGCATCGCGTGGCGCAGCTTGCCGGGCGGGGATATCCAGACCGAAGGAAGCGTGCAGTTCGACGAGGCGCCGAGCGATCGTGGAACGACGGTGACGGTGTACCTGCGTCATCGCTTTCCCGGCGGCGCCTTTGCGGCGGTGACGGCGCAACTGTTCGGGCAGGCGCCCGCGCAGCAGTTGCGCGCCAGCCTGCGCCGCTTCAAGAGTCTCGCGGAAGCCGGGGAAATTCCCACCATTGAAGGTCAGCCGCGCGGCAGGTGTGGTTAACAGTTTCAAGTTCCAGGTTTCAAGTTTCAGGTTGCGGAGACGGCGGCGAAGCCGCCGAACAACTTGACACTTGAAACCTGGAACTTGAAACCCCCTCCCAAGGAGCGTGGTGATGAAAGCGGTGACGTGGTGTGGCATTCATAACGTGCACGTGGAAGAGGTCGATGAGCCGCGCGTGTTGAATCCGCGCGACGCGGTGGTGAAGATCACGCTCACCGCGATCTGCGGATCGGACCTGCATCTCTACAACGGGTTCATCCCGACGATGCAGAAAGGCGACATCATCGGCCACGAGTTCATGGGCGAGGTCGTCGAGGTCGGCCCGGAGGTGGCGAACCTGGAGGTGGGCGACCGCGTGGTCGTGCCGTTCACCATCTCGTGCGGGCAATGCTGGTTCTGCCGGCAACAGTACTGGTCGCTTTGCGACAACTCCAACCCGAACGCGTGGATGGTGGAGAAGATGTACGGCCATTCGCCGTCGGGGCTGTACGGTTACTCGCACATGATGGGCGGTTACGCGGGCGGCCAGGCGCAGTACGCGCGCGTGCCGTACGCGGACGTCGGGCCG
Organism: Phycisphaeraceae bacterium; assembly: GCA_048621015.1. Classification (GTDB taxonomy): domain Bacteria; phylum Planctomycetota; class Phycisphaerae; order Phycisphaerales; family Phycisphaeraceae; genus JBMCXL01. The sequence continues at coordinate 5,319 of JBMCXL010000149.1, read as the reverse complement.
ATCAAGGTGCCCGAGGGCGTGCGCGACGATCAGGCGCTGTTCCTGTCGGACATTTTCCCGACCGGTTTCCAGGCGGCGGAGAACTGCGACATCCAGGAGGGCGACGTGATCGCGGTGTGGGGCTGCGGGCCGGTGGGACAGTTCGCGATCCGCAGCGCGTTCATGCTCGGCGCGGAGCGCGTGATCGCGATCGATCATTACATGGAACGGCTCGCGCTGGCGTCACGCGCGGGGGCGGAGACGTTGAACTTCGATGACGAGCCGGTGTTCGAGCGGTTGATGGAAGCGACCGGCGGGCGCGGGCCGGACGCGTGCATCGACGCGGTGGGGCTGGAGGCGCACGGCACGAGCGTCGATGCGCTGTACGACTTCGCGAAAGTCGGCGCGATGATGGCGACGGACCGTATTCACGTGCTGCGCCAGGTCATTCACGCGTGCCGCAAGGGCGGGACGGTGTCGATTCCGGGGGTGTACGGCGGGTTTGCCGACAAGTATCCCGTGGGCGCGATGTTCGGCAAGGGTTTGACGGTGCGCGGCGGACAGACGCACATGCATCGCTATCTCGAGCCGCTGCTGGGCCGCATCCAGAGCGGCGAGATCGACCCGAGCTTCGTCATCACGCACCGCTTCCCGATCGACGAGGCGCCGCGGGCATACGAGACCTTCCGCAAGAAGGAAGACGGCTGCATCAAGTGCGTGCTGGAGCCGTGAGTCGATCGCAAGCGCGTCTTCAACCCCCCTCCCTTGAGGGAGGGGCAGGGGGAGGGTGGGGCGCACGATCACCATGTCACCACCGTCACGCGCATCGGCGCTCACGGTTGCAGCAAGCTCGACCCTCCCCCAACCCCTCCCTGAGAGGGAGGGGGGTTGAGAGGGTGTCGTGTCACTCGCGCTCCTGCAGCACTGCTGGCGGTGCTTCCGCGCGAGTCCAGCCGCGCTCGATGATTTCGCTGACCGGCTTGTTGTGCAGGCGGTGCCGCTTGATGTAGAACCAGTACGGGGCGCGCAGCGGCCAGAGGGGGAGGCTGCGGATGTATTTCATCTGCTCGCTGATGGCGAGGCGCAGCAGCGCCTCGAACGGCTCGTCCACGGGTTCGGGGCTGATGCCGGTCGCGTCCGCGACGACGACTTCGGATTCGAGATGCCGTTGCCAGAGCGTCCCGGTGTCCACGCCGCTGAACGATTGGACGTAGATGCCGGGCTTGTGGGGCAGGAACTGGGCGCCCGCGCTGCTGCCGGTGGTCAGGCCGACATGGCGCGTCGTCGAGAAGATGCTGACGATGTCCAGCGCGGTGTTGTTGCCGGGCAGCGCGTACTGGCAAAGAAACGTCGCGCTGTGCGGCTGCCGCCAGGCGCGGATGGTCGTCGTGCCGAGAAACGAACGCTGGCGATAGGCGCCTTCCCACACGAACCCCTGCTCCTCCAACCATTCGGCCCCGAGCACCGCTTCGCCGGCCTGGCGCTGCGCCTCGCTTTCCGGATCGGGCAACACCTCCAACGAGGCGCGCGGCAGCAGATAGACCGATGCCGTGAGGATCGCGATCGGCACGAGCAGGAACATGGCGGCGAGCATGCCGCCGACGGAAAGCCACTCGGTCATGGGCGCAGCTCCGTGATGTGGAAGCGAATGCTCCGGTCATCGCTGATTGTAATTTCCTGTGAGCCGGCGCACAGCGATGGTTGCACGGGGCGGTGGGGATGACCCCGCGAAAGGCTTGCGGACTCGCCATTCGCGGGCTTTGGCGGTGGTGATGGATGGTGATGAGGCGACGGGCGTTTAGCGGCCCCAGCCTTTTTCCGCGGGGACGGCGTCGTCGGGCAGGTGAATGGTGCCGCCCATGGAGCGGAGCTGGTCGAGCTGGCGCTGGCCGATGCGCACGGTCATGGTGACGCGGTCGGTGTCGTAGCGGCGGTCGAGGACCGTGGCGCGGTTTTCGAGGAAGTTGATCGTTTTGCCGTCGGCCATGGGCACGGTGAGCGTCAGCTCCTGCGATTGGCCGTGCATCGCGGCGCGCACGCGCTCGACCAGCTCGTTCACGCCCCGGCCGGTGCGGGCGCTGATAGCGACGCTGTCGGGATGCTGGTTCTGAAGCGCGACCAGGTCGGCGTGGTGTGCCACCGCGTCGATCTTGTTGAGCACGATGAGGCGCGGCCTTTCGCCCGCGCCGATCTCGTCGAGCACCTGCGTCACGGTTTCGAGGCGCTGCGCGGCGCGCGGATGCGCAGCGTCGAGGACGATCAGCAGCAGGTCGGCGTGGATGGACTCTTCCAGCGTGGCGCGGAAACTGGCGACCAGGTGGTGCGGCAGGTGGCGCACGAAGCCGACGGTGTCCGAGAGCATGACGGTGTCGCCGCCGCCGAGCGCCCATTGGCGCGTGCGCGTGGAGAGGGTGGCGAAAAGTTTATCGTCGGCGTAAGCGTCACCATCGGTGACGGTGTTGAAGAGCGTGGACTTGCCGGCATTGGTGTAGCCGACCAGACCGACGGTGAAGAAATCTTGGTTGCGGTGCTCGACCTCGCGTGTCTTGCGCTTCTGGATGCGCGCGATCTGCTTGCGCAGGTCGCTGATCTTGCGCTGCACGATGCGTCGGTCGATTTCGAGCTGCTGCTCGCCGGGGCCGCGCGTGCCGATGCCGGTGGGCGAGCCGCCGGTGATGCGCTCGAGGTGGCTCCACATGGCGCGCAGGCGCGGATAGGTGTATTCGAGCTGGGCGAGCTCGACCTGGAGCTTGGCTTCGTGCGTGCGCGCCCTTGCGGCGAAGATGTCGAGGATCAGCTCGCTGCGGTCGATCACCTTGCGCTCGACGATCTTTTCGAGGTTGCCGATCTGCGACGGCGAAAGGTCGTTGTCGAAGATGATGACCTCGGCGCGCTGAGCATCGGCCATTTCGCGCAGGTCTTCCGCTTTGCCGCTGCCGATGAACGTGCCGGGGTCGGGCTTGTCGCGCTTCTGCATCAGTTCATCGACCACGAGCGCACCGGCGGTGTCGGCCAGGGCGCGCAACTCGCTGAGCGGATCGTGCGGATCGCCGCCGTCGTTGGGCAGCAGGCAGGCCGCGAGAATGGCCCGTTCCTTCTGGACGCTGAGTTGATTGCGGGTGAGTTGTTCCATGCGTCAGGCCGCGGGGGCCGGTGTATTTTAGCCGGCGGGACGGGGTCAGACCGGTGAGGTTGGGGATTGTGGCTCAGAGGCGACCGAGCACCCACTCCAGGGCGCGGGACCAGAAGCGGGCGGAGTGGTCCCAGTAGACGAAGTTGCAGCCCCAGTGCGGTGCCGGGTCGGAGGTGTAGGCGAGGCTGCGTCCTCGGCCGAACGTGTCCACCGCCAGCATCGGATCGTCCCCGCCGCTCCACCAACTGAGCACCTCGGCGCCCTCGCGCGGCCGCACGCGGTTGTAGCCCAGGATCGGCGGCAGCGTCTGGAGGGGCACATCCTGAAAGATCGGGTGGTCGGCCTCATGGCGACCGACGGTGAAGCCCTCCGTGCTCTCGCGCAGGTCTTCCGTGTCCAGGCAGGTCACCGGCAGCACCTCGGCGAGCCGCGTGCGCCCCCAGCCACCTTTGCCCATCTCGCCCGTGAAGCTCAGCCAACCGCCGCAGAAGATCGCACCCGTGCCCGCCTCGATCGCCTCGGCCGTCAGGCGCACGCGGTCGGGGAACGTCAACGGCTCCTTGCCGAACTTGCTGCGGTCAAAGAACGCGGGCGCAAGCTGAAAACACTTGGCCTCGACATCGGAGAAGATCAGCACGTCGTAGTCCGCGAGCACCTTTTCGTACTCGCCGGGGCCCATCTTATAAAAGTCCCACGTCGCGACGCTGGTGACCGTGTGCTCGCCGGTCGATTCCAGCGCATCCTTCAGCCAGCGGCCGTAGTTGAACAGGTCCAGCCCCTTCCACGCGTAGTTGAAAGGTGTCTCGGCGAAGATGGGGCCGCACTGCACCGCCCAGTCGCCAACATAGAAAATCCTGCTCATGGGCGCGTGGACTCCTGCGCGTCAGCTCCGTGAACTCAGCGGGGTCATTGTCGCCCCGGCGGCGCGCCACGCAACTTTGACGTTCAAGCTGCGGACTCACCCGCGCGGCTTGGCTTGGGAAGCAGTTTCTTGGCCCCAGCCACCCCAGAAACCCGGTGGACTTCACGCTGACCCACGGCGCCAGGCCAGGGGATTGGCGGGCGGCGCGCCGCCCCCGAGCGGTTCGGCCGAGCCGATGGCGGCGTCGATGAAGCGCTTGGCGGTGTGAAGGGCGTCGGCGAGCGTCTGGCCCTGGGCGAGGGCGGCGGTGATGGCGGCCGAGAACGCGCAGCCGGAGCCGTGCACCGCGCCGGGAAGGTGGTAGGGGCCGACCAGTTCGTAGGTCTCGCGGCCGTCGCAGCATAGATCCACCGCTTCGTCCTGCGCCCGGTCAACGCTGGGGCGGCGGATGGCCTTGACGACGCAGGCGGCGACGCCGAAGCGGTCGCAGATCGCCCGGGCGGCGTCGGCGGCGGCCTCGACGGTGGCGGGCGGGGTGTCCAGTTCCAGCAGCCGGCCGGCCTCGTGGCGGTTGGGCGTGACCAGGCTCGCCAGCGGCAGCAGCCTGTCGCCGAGCACGCTGATCGCCTCGTCGTCGATCAGCGCGTCGCCGCTCTTGGCGAGCATGACCGGGTCCACCACCAGCGGCGCGAGGCGGTGGCGCTCCACGGCTGCGGCGACGTGCTCGATCACGGCCGGGCCGCCGAGCATGCCGGTCTTGGTCGCGGCGATGGATAGGTCGTCGGCGACGGCGTCGATCTGCTCGCTGATCAGGTCCGGCGTGAGTGGCTCGGCGGCCTGCACATGGCGGGTGTTCTGGGCCGTTACCGCCGTCAACGCCGAGGCGCCGTGGCAACTGAATACGGCGAAAGTCTTCAGGTCCGCCTGGATGCCGGCGCCACCGCTTGAATCGCTGCCGGCGATCGTCAACGCCACCGGTGGGGGGGCTTCGGCCATGATCTCTCCCTCCCGTCACTTCCTGCCTGTGGCTCGACCGCTCCGGGCCAATCACAACCACAACATCAAGCCATTGTACCTTCGCGGATGACAACGCCGTGTCAGCGCGCCGGTGATGAATCGCTGCATTTCCCGCTTTCGGGGCAGTAGCGGTGAGTGTTCCCGCGCATGCAACGTCATGTGGTCTGTTGACGCGGCTTCCTGTTCGTGATGTTCCGCTTCAACGCCTGTTGCGATTGAAACTGATCTCCTGAAATCCGCTCTCCGCGCGGCTGGCACCCGGAGCCCGTTTCCCTGCGCTCCCCAAGCCCGCGGATGGCGAGTCCGCGAGCCTTCCGCGGGGTCGCTG
>JBMCXL010000148.1:0-7307 GCA_048621015.1 Phycisphaeraceae bacterium | reverse complement strand
GGTGACGTGTTCTATCTGCACTCGCGCCTGCTCGAGCGCGCGACCAAGCTGAGCGACGAGAACGGCGGCGGCAGCTTGACCGCGCTGCCGATCATCGAGACGCAGGAAGGCGACGTCTCGGCGTACATTCCGACCAACGTCATCTCGATTACCGACGGCCAGATCTACCTGGAGCCGGAGCTGTTCTTCGCCGGTGTGCGTCCCGCCATTAACGTGGGCATCAGCGTGTCGCGCGTGGGCGGCAGCGCGCAGATCAAGGCGATGAAGCAGATCGCCGGCACCTTGCGCCTCGACCTCGCGGCGTATCGCGAGCTGGAAGCGTTCGCGCAGCTCGGCACCGACTTGGACAAGGCCACGCAACATCAGTTGGATCGCGGCGAGCGCATGGTGGAGCTGCTCAAGCAGCCGCAGTTCCGGCCGATGGACGTGATCGACCAGGTGCTCCAGATCTTCGCCGGCAGCAACGGGTTCCTCGACGACCTGTCGGTGAGCCAGGTGCAGCCGTTCGCCGACGCGCTGGTGAAGCACTTCGCCGGCCCCGCCAAGCCCTTGCGCGACGAGCTGGAGCAGGCCGGGGCGCTGTCGGACGAGATCGAGGAGAAGCTCAAGAAGGAGATGGCGACCTTCAAGAGCGGCTGGAGCGCGTGAACGGCAGTTCGCTTTTCTCCGGGGCAGGTCTTCGCGCGGTGGATCGACACCCTTTCCCTTCGGGAGAGGGCCGGGGTGAGGGGATCTGCGGCAACCGTGCGTCTGCATCGCGCAGCACACGCCCGGTCGCTGGGCGATCCTCTCGCCCGCCTCGTCGATTCCCGGGGCGCGCATGCGGCGCGCCCTGCTCGGCACCCTTTCCCGGGGGAGAGCGGGTGGGGGCGCCCCCCGTGCTCGCTGGCGGAGCTTCGCCGCCAGTCCTAGACTAATGGGAGTGCGGCGCTTGCCTGCCTGGAGAAGAAGGAACCCATGAAAGACGCGGTTGCAAATCAAACGGCGAAACTTCAACTCACCGACCAGAGTCTCGACCTGCCCGTGGTCGTGGGGAGCGAGAATGAGCACGCCTTCGACATCGGCGAGCTCCGCTCCAAGACCGGCTACGTCACCCTCGATGAAGGCTATGGCAACACCGGCTCCTGCCAGTCGGGCATTACCTTCATCAACGGCGAAGAGGGCATCCTCCGCTATCGCGGCATCCCGATCGAGCAACTGGCCGAGCACTCCAGCTTCGTCGAAACCGCGATGCTGCTGATCTACGGCGAGCTGCCGACCAAGGAGAACCTTGCCCGCTTCCGTGCGCTGCTGACCGAGCACGAGATGCTCCATGAAGGCCTGCGGCAGGCGTACCAGGGATTCCCGCAGCACGGCCATCCGATGGCGATTCTCTCGGCCATGATCAACGCCATCGGCTGTTATCAGCCGGACGTGATGCAGATGGAGGACGAGGTCACGTTCGAGGCCGCCGCCGCCCGGCTGCTCTCGAAGGTGCGCACCATCGCCGCCGCGGCGTACAAGAGCGCGCGCGGTGAGCCGATCATGTATCCCAAGCCCGGCTACGGCTACGCGGAGAACTTCCTGCACATGATGTTCTCGCTGCCGTACGCCGATCACGAGCCGGACCCCGAAGTGGTCAACGCGCTTCAGCTTTTCCTGATCCTCCACGCCGACCACGAGCAGAACTGCTCGACCAGCACGGTGCGCATGGTCGCCTCCAGCGGCGCGAACATGTTCGCGAGCTGCGCCGCCGGCGTCTGTGCGCTGTGGGGGCCCAAGCACGGCGGCGCGAACGTGGCCGTGATCAACATGCTCCAGCACGTGCACGACGGCGATTTCACCGTCGAGCAGTACATGGACAAGGTGCGCAAGAAAGAGGCGCTGCTCTGGGGCTTCGGCCACCGCGTCTACAAAAGCTACGACCCGCGCGCCAAGATCCTCCAGAAAGCCGCCGACCGCCTGCTGAAAAAGCTCGACCTCGACGACCCGCTGCTGGACACCGCACGCCAGATGGAGGAAGTCGCGCTCAACGACGACTACTTCAAAGAGCGCAACCTCTATCCGAACGTCGACTTCTACTCCGGCATCATCCTCCGCGCCATCGGCATCCCCGTGAACATGTTCACCGTCATGTTCGCCATCGGCCGCATGCCCGGCTGGATCGCCAACTTCAAGGAAGTCCACGACGCCGACAGCCGCATCTACCGCCCGCGCCAGGTTTACACCGGCCCGACGCAGCGCGACTACGTGCCGGTCGACCAGCGCGGCTGATCGGCGCCTCCACGTCAACGGACGTCGTCTCCCGGCCATCCGGCCTTGGGGAGTGGTCGCCATGACAGCATCGTCTCCGTCGTCGCGGCTGGAGCCCGAGGCCATCTCGTGAGGTCGACGGGCATGGATCGCCGCGCCGGCGGCCCTCTCGGGACTGTCCCGGTTCGCCTGTGGTATCCTTGCCGTGAGAAATCGCCGGACCCCCTTGCAATAAGCGGTCGGCCGAGGCGTTGAGCCGTGGGCGGTCGATCGCTCACCGTACGGTATGTCCAGTCCATCTCCCCCATCCCCCGCCGCGGCGCGGCGTTGCCTGTTGTCCCTCGCTGCGGCGCTGCTGGTGGCCGGCACATCGGTGCTGTCGTCGTGCAGGTCGGCGGGCGAATATCGGCGGGAGGCGGATGAGACGGCCTACTCGATCATCGACCGCCAGCGCGAGCAGTCGTTGGGCGAAACCGAGCCCTTCACGATTGAGCGGCCGGCGGACGCGTTGCGCCGCCGACTGCTCTTGGGGCAGAAGCTCCCGCGCGGCAGCGCCGCATCGCTGGGCGCTGACGCGCTGGAGCCGACCGAGCACTGGCCGGAAGACGATTACCTGCAGCGCTCCGACGAGCAGCGCCGCATCGTCACACCGCCGGTGGTCACCGATGCGGCCGACCACGGCCCGGTGGAGATGACGTTGAACGAGGCGCTGCAGGTCGCCGCGCGGAACAGCCGGGACTACCAGAACCAGAAGGAGCAGGTCTTCCTGGCCGCGCTCGATCTGGACCTGGAGCGCGACTTTTTCCGCAACACGTTCTTCGCGCTGATCGAGGGCTTGTGGTCGACCGATCGCAGCAGCGGCGAGTCGGTGACGGGCGTGGAAGGCTCGCTGCTGGCCGGTTTCACGCGCCGGTTGATGACCGGCGGCCAGATTGCGGGCGAGATCGGGCTGGACGTGGTGCAACTGCTCACGCAGGGCGAAGCTTTCTCGCGCGGGTTGCTGGTGGATGCCTCGATCGAGCTGCCGCTGCTGCGCGGCGCGGGTCGGTGGGTCGTGACCGAGCCGTTGACGCAGGCGGAGCGCGACACGGTGTACGCGATCTACGAGTTCGAGCGGTTCAAGCGCACGTTCGCGGTGCAGGTGGCCAGCCAGTATCTCGGCGTGCTGCGCCAGCTCGACGAGGTGCGCAACGCGGAGGAGAACTATCGGCGGGTGGCGATCTCGGCGCGGCGGGCGCGGGCGCTGGCGAACGAGGGGCGCTTGCCGGAGCTGCAGGTGGACCAGGCGGTGCAGGATGAATTGCGGGCGCGCAACCGCTGGATCTCGGCGCGCGAGGCGTACGAGGCGCAGCTCGACCAGTTCAAGGTGCTGCTCGGGTTGCCGACCGACGCGCACATCGAGTTGAGCCGGGGCACGCTGGAACAGCTCGCCCGGTCGGTGGAGGCCGCGCTGCCGGGGCTGACCGAGACGGAGCTGGGGGAGGAGGAAGGCGAGGTGCCGCCGGCGGACGCGGCGGTGGAGCTGACGCCGCCGCGTGATGAGGAGGGCGGGCCGCTGGAGATGGACCCGCGCCGGGCGGTCGAGCTGGCGCTGGCGCATCGGCTCGATCTGCGCGTGGCCGAGGGAGAGGTATACGACGCGCTGCGGCAGGTGGCGGTGGCGGCCAACGCCTTTCTGCCGGAGCTGACGCTGCTGGCGGCCGGCTCGTCGGGCAGCCGGCGGACCATCGGCAGCGCCACCAGTGACGACGCGCAGGTCCGCTTCGACCGGGGGCGCTACGATGCATTGCTGAGTCTGGACCTGCCGCTGGAGCGCACCGCCGAGCGGAACGCTTATCGCGCCCAGCTCATCGGCCTGGAGCGGGCGGTGCGCGACGTGCAGGGGTTGGAGGACCGCATCAAGCTGGACGTGCGCGGCCAGTTGCGCGACCTGCTCGAATCGCGCGAGTCGCTGCGCATCCAGGCCCAGTCGGTGGCGCTGGCCGAGCGCCGGGTGGACAGCACGAGCCTTTTGCTGGAGCTCGGCCGCGCGGAAATCCGCGACGTGCTGGAAGCGCAGGAGGCGCTGGTCTCGGCGCAGAACGCGCTGACCTCGGCGCTGGTGAACTACCGCGTCTCCGAGCTGGAGCTGCAGCGCGACCTGGGCCTGCTGGAGGTCAACGAGCGCGGCCTCTGGGAAGAATACCGGCCGAACGAGCGGAACGAGGATGCATCCGATGAACCACAGTAAACCAAAACAAAACGTTCATAGCCCGCCCCCGACGGGGGCGCGGTGACGCTGGAACACCATGAGGCGCCGATATGGTATTCAGGCGCCGCCGCGCCCCCGTCGGGGGCGGGCTATGAGTGAATGCAATAGTGTTCGGTGCTTTGGTCATCCGCCTTCCGCCCCGTCACCTACTGAAAAGGCACGACAACGATGAGCGAAGGTGAATCGAAAACGCGAAACGGTCGGCGATGGATCGGCGTGACGGTGGGCGTGCTCGCGCTGCTGGCGGTTGCCGCGGGCAGCGCCGCGTGGATCAACGGCTCGGGCCAGGCCAGCGCCTTCACCGGCGGGCTGACCTACGTCGCCCAGCGCGAGCCGCTGACCATCAGCGTCACCGAGTCCGGCACCATCGAGGCGCGCGACCGCGTTGTGGTCAAGAGCCAGGTCGAGGGCAACGCCACCATCATCTACCTCATTGAAGAAGGCACCGTGGTGGAGGAAGGCGACCGGCTGATCGAGATGGACGCCAGCTCGTATCGCGACCAGCTGGCCGAGGAGCGCATGGAGCTTCAGGACGCCGAGGCCGGCCTGGTCAGCGCCCAGTCCAACCTGGAGGTCGTCAAGAACCAGGCGCAGGCGAACATCGAGGAGGCCGAGCTGACCTACGAGTTCGCGAAGCAGGACCTGGAGAAGTACACCGCCGAGGGCGGCGAGTACGAGATGCAGCTCGAACAGGCCGAGGCCAAGATCACCCTCGCCGCCGCCGAGATGGAGCAGGCGCGCGAGACATACAACGGCTCGGAGGAGCTGTTCGCGAAGAAGTACATTTCCGAGACCGAGCTTCAGGGCGACAAGCTCGCGTTCGATCGCGCGGTGTCGGACCACAAGCTGGCGATCCAGGAGAAGCGGCTGCTGGAGACCTACACCAAGCCGCGGCAGATGGCCCAGCTTCAGAGCGACGTGCGGCAGGCGGAGATGGCCCTGGAGCGCGCCAAGGCCAAGGCCAAGGCCGACATCGCCCAGGCCCAGGCCCAGCTCAACGCTCGGCAGGCGAACGTCAACCGCGAGCGCCAGGGCGTGGCGCGTCTCGAACGCCAGATCGAAAACTGCACCATCACCGCGCCGACCAACGGCATGGTCGTCTACGCGCCGCAGGGCAACCGCTGGAACGCCGAAGTCCTCGAAGAGGGCATGAGCGTGCGCGAGCGGCAAGAACTGATCTACCTGCCCACCGCCGAGGCGATGAGCGCCGAGATCAGCGTGCACGAATCGGCGCTGACGAAGGTGAAGGTCGGTCAGCCGGTGCGCCTCACCGTCGATGCGCTGCCCAACGCCGCCTTCACCGGCGAGGTGAAGAAGATCGCCATCATGGCCGAGGACGGCGGCTGGCGCAACCCGGACTTGAAGCAGTACGAGACGCAGATCGACATCAACGAAGTGTCCCAGGCGCTGCGGCCCGGCATGACCTGCCAGGCGGAAATCCTCATCGCGCACTATCCCGACGTGATGACCGTGCCGCTCCAGACGGTGCTGCGCATCGACGGCGAGCCGACGGTGTTCGTGGTCGGCCCCAACGGCCAGCCGCAGCCGCGCGCCATCGAGATCGGCATGGACAACAACCGGAAGGTGCACGTCAAGGCGGGCCTGGAGCCGGGCGAGCGCGTCCTGCTCGATCCGCCGCTCGACCGCGCCGAGCGCGAAGCGTTCGGCATCCCCGAGGACGCCGAGGTCGAAGCCGCCGCCGGCGACGATGCGCAGCAGGACGAGGAGGCGGCGGACGGCGAAGGCGCCGCCACCCACCGCCCCGGCGCCGAGGCCGAGGCCCAGGAAGGCGAGGAACTGGCCACTTTGCTGCGCCAGCTCCAGCGCCTCCATGAAGCCGGCCGACTCGATCAACTGGAGCTGACCGAAGAAGCGCGCCGCGAAGTCGACCAGGCGCTCGAGCAACTGGAGCAGGACCAGCAGCCCGAGCTGAGCGAGTCGGTGCGCAACACGCTGCGCATGAAGATGGTCGACATGGAACGGCAGCGCCGTCAACGGCGCGACGCCCGCGGCGACGGGGGCGGGGGCGGTGGAGGAGCGCGCCCGTGAGTGACCCCTCGCCCAGCAGCGCGCAGGCCAGCGCCGTCACCACCCCCGCCGGGAACGACGCGGTCATCCGCCTCGAAGACCTGCGCAAGGTCTACCTCATGGGCACGACCGAGGTGCACGCGCTCGCGGGTGTGAGCGTGTCGTTCCACCAGGGCCAGTTCTGGGCGATCATGGGACAGTCCGGCTCGGGCAAGTCCACCATGCTCAACCTGCTGGGCTGCCTGGATCGGCCCACCGGCGGACACTACTACTTTGAAGGCCGCGACATCGGCGCCTACGACGACGACCAGCTCAGCGAAATCCGCCTGCGCCGCATCGGCTTCATCTTCCAGAGCTTCAACCTCATCGCCCAGCTCACCGTGCAGGAGAACATCGAGCTGCCGCTCTACTACCAGGGCTGGGACCAGCGCGACAGCGCCGCCCGCGCCGTCGAGCTCGCCGCCATGGTCGGCCTCGACCAGCGCCTCGGCCATCGCCCCGCCGAGCTCTCCGGCGGCCAGCAGCAGCGCGTCGCCGTCGCCCGCGCGCTGGCCAACGACCCCGCCATCCTCCTCGCCGACGAACCCACCGGCAACCTCGACTCCGCCACCGGCGCGCAGATCATGCAGATGCTCACCGACCTGCACCAGCGCGGCGTCACCATCATCATGGTCACCCACGAACCCGAGATCGCCGCCCACGCCCAGTACCAACTGCACATGCGCGACGGGGTGATCGATCGAATCGAAAGCAGTTAGCCACAGATGAACACAGATAAACTCAGATAAGAAGACAG
>JBMCXL010000147.1:0-7309 GCA_048621015.1 Phycisphaeraceae bacterium | reverse complement strand
CCTCTACCTCGGCCGGCCGGAGCTGGCGCGCGCCGGCGACACCGCCGCGCGTCCGCTGCTCGAAGCCGCGACCCGACACGTCGCCGCCGCCGCCGAGCAGTTCACCGCCAGCCCCGAGTTCGCCTTCAACGAGCACACGCACAACAGCCTGCTCATCCGTGCGCGGATCATGCAGTCGCGCATCGTCACGCTGCTCGTGCGCTGGAAACAGACCGGCGAGGTGCGCTTCCGCGACGCGGTGATCGAGCACGTGCGCCAGATGGGCCGATGGCAGTACTGGTCGTGGATCACCTGGCGCCAGGGCAACGACGACCCCAACGCCATCTTCGACCTCTCCTACGGCGAGAACAGCGCCACGCTGGCCATCGCCTACACCCTCCTGCACGACACGCTCACCGACGACGAGGCGCAGACGTTCCACGACATCGCGCAGCGCCGTGCGCTTGGCCCCTTCCTGGCCCACACCGCGCCCGGCCACGAAGCGGGCTGGTTCCGCCGACCCGACTCGAACTGGAACACCGTCTGCGCCGGCGGCGCGGGCATGCTCGCGCTGGCGATGCACGAACAACTCGAAGAAGCGCCCGAAGCGCTGAAGCGCAGTGAAACGTCCATCGCCCCGTTCATGCGCACGCTTCAGGACACCGGCGGCGCGTGGCCGGAAGGCGTCGGGTACTGGAACTACGGCATGCGCTACGCGTTCATGTACCTGCTCAGCCACGAGCGCGCCACCGGCGAAGCGCACCCGCTGATCGAGCAGCCCGCCACTGCCGCGACGCTGCGCTTTCCGCTCGATTTCACGCCGAACAAGGTGGCGTGCAGCTTCGGCGACGTGAACCGCTGGACGCCCCTGCCGTTCCACTATGCCGCGGCGCATCGGTTGAAGGACGAAGCGCTGATCGCCGCGCTCGACCGCGCCGTCGAGCCGGCCTCGCCCGATCCGCAGCGCCCCCCCGCGCAGCACTGGCCCAACGCCGCGGAGCTGCTGCTGCTGCATCCGCGCACGGGCGCGGCCGATGATGCACCGGTCGCCCAGCGCATGCTGCGCCGTTACCACGGCCAGGACTGGTGCATCCTCGCCGACCGCTGGCCGGAGCCGCGCTTGTACGCCTCGATCCGCGGCGGCACGACGAAAGTCCCGCACGGCCACCGCGACCTGTTGAGCTTCAACCTCCTCGTCGGCCGCGAGAAGCTGCTCGAAAACGCGCAGAACGCCGAATATCTCGACACCACCTTCAGTCCCCGCCGCGAGGAGCTGATCGAGATCACACCGCAGGGCAAGAACACGGTGCTGGTCAACGGTGTCGGCATCGGCATCGACAGCACCGTGCACACCACCACGTTCGAGCACGACGCGCTCCAGGCGGTGCGCCTCGACGGCACCGAGGCGATGAGCGTCTCGCGCGGCAACGAGCCGGCGGTGACCTGCTGCGTGCGCCTGTTCGTCCTGCTCGAGGATGACGTGCTGCTGGTCGTGGATCGCATCGCCCCACGCTTCCCCGGCCGCGCCGAGACGCGCTACCTCACCACCGGCGCGCTGGAGCTGCACGACGATCATCGCGCGCTGGTGCGCGGCCAGGATGAATCACTCCACGCCGCGTTCGCCTGCGACGTCCCCGCCGCGCTGCACACCGCGCAGTTGCCGTTGATCAGCCCGAACAAGTCACCGACGCTCAACACGCTGCGCTGGTGCACCGACGATCTGCACACGACGATCACGATGGCCGCGGCGTTTTGTGCAAACGGCGAAGTCATCGTGCAACTGGCATGTGATGATTCACACGTGCGCGTCGCCGTGGAGCGCAACGGCGAGCGATCCGTGCTTCATGCAACGGTGGACTTGCAGGCCCCGATCATCGATTCATGACGCGACGCCGGCGAAGCCGGCATGCACTCCCTCGCCCTCCGGGAGAGGGCCGGGGTGAGGGGATCAACAGCAACCAATGACTGCCGCATCGCGATGAACGCGCCCGGTCGATGCTGATCCCCTCACCCGCCTCGTTGGACTTTCACACGCGAATGTAGCGCTCCCCGCTCGGCACCCTCTCCCGGGGGGAGAGGGTTTCGGCGCCGTTTCACTCCGCGAGGATCGCCTCGATGCGATCCAGCTCCGCCTCGCTCAGCGGCGCGGCGTCCAGCGCGGCGACGTTCTGCTCGATCTGCTCCACGCGGCTGGCGCCGATCAGCGCGCTGGTCACGCGGCCGTCGCGCAACACCCATTGCAGCGCCATCTGCGCCAGCGACTGGCCGCGCTGCTGCGCCACGTCGTTCAGCTTGCGCAGCTTCGCGACCAGCTCCGGCGTGATGCGGTCCTTCTTGAGGAAACCGCTCGCGCTGGCCGCGCGCGAGTCGGCCGGCACGCCGTCGAGATACTTGTCCGTGAGCAACCCCTGCGCCAGCGGGCAGAACGCGATGACACCGAAACCCAGATCCTCCGCATGCGGCAGCAGGTCATCCTCCACCCAGCGGCTGAGCATCGAGTAGTTCGCCTGGTGAATCAGCAGCGGCACGCGCATCTCGCGCAGCGTGTGTACCGCGCCGACCGTGCGCGCCCCGCGGTAGTTGCTGATGCCCGCGTACAGCGCCTTACCCTGGCGCACCGCCTGCTCCAGCGCGGACATGGTCTCTTCCAGCGGCGTGTCCGGGTCCGGTCGATGGTGATAGAAAATGTCCACGTAATCGAGCTTCAGCCGTTTCAATGATTGATCGAGACTGGCCAGCAGGTTCTTGCGCGAGCCCCACTCGCCGTACGGCCCGGGCCACATGTAGAAGCCCGCCTTGCTGGAGATGATCAATTCGTCGCGATGGTTGGCAAATTCCTTGCTCAGAACGTCACCGGCGTTCGTCTCGGCGCTGCCCGGCGGCGGGCCGTAGTTGTTGGCCAGGTCGAAGTGCGTGATGCCGAGATCGAACGCGCGGCACATCAGGTTGCGCGCGGTGTCGCGATCCTGAAAGTTGTGCCAGCCGCCCAGCGAGATCGCCGGCAGTTTCAGCCCGCTGCGCCCACAGCGGTTGTAGGCCAGGCGCTCGTAACGGTTCTCGGCGAAGGTCGGTGTCGATGGTGTGGTGGTGGTCGTGGTCATGGGCGCATGATAACGAACGGCGGATGGGAAATGGCGGATGGCGGATGGCTCAATTCAGGCGCGGTTGGCATCGAGTTTTCATCCCTTGCCCACCAGCGTCACTGCAAGAGGCTCGCGACCCGGCGCATCCGTTCAGCGGAAACCCATCCGCCATCCGCTATTCCCCATCCGCCATTCTCACAGCCTCGGCATCTCCAGCGGCACGGGACATACGTCGCGCCGGCCGCAGTCGGCGCAGCGGTCGCCTTCCCACAGGGCGTTGAACTGTTGCAGCACGCCGTCGATCAGCGGGGGCGACTCGGTCCAGATGCCCCATTCGATATTGCGGCGCGTCTCGCCCTTGGCGCCCAGGCCCGCGCCGGTGAGGTTGGCGCTGCCGAGGTACATCGCGTAGGCGTCGACGACCACCGCCTTGGCGTGCAGGCGCGGGCAGCGCCGGATCATGAGGTTGTCGGGCAGACGCCCGCGAAGCTCGTGCAGCGCGGCGCTCGACGGCACGCCGCTGTGCAGCACGCGCACCTCCACGCCGCGCTCCGCGAGGCGCACCAGGTGGCGCACGATCGAGGGGGCGCTGCGCTGCGAGCTTCCGCCGTCGGGCACGAGCATCGCCTTGAAGTCGGCCGTGGCGATGTCGAGGCTCACCACCGCGCGCAGCATGCCGCGGCGCACGACGCGGTCGAAGTGCGCCGCGTCCACGATCAGCTCCGCACGCCCGCTCGGCCGGGCATCATCATCAAAAGAACCGTCCATCTTGAATTACATCGGCCAAT
Organism: Phycisphaeraceae bacterium; assembly: GCA_048621015.1. Lineage (GTDB taxonomy): Bacteria > Planctomycetota > Phycisphaerae > Phycisphaerales > Phycisphaeraceae > JBMCXL01. The sequence continues at coordinate 3,459 of JBMCXL010000147.1, read as the reverse complement.
CGCTCGGCATCGGCACAATCCCGCCGCCACACCGGACCGCAGCGACCGTAAGGGAGCGCAGGTCCGGATGTGCGGCGCCCGAATCCGGACCTGCGCTCGCGGACTCGCTGTGATCCGGCGTGGCGCCGGCGCGCGGTCTTGACCGCCCTACCGACCGGCCCTAGACTCCGGCAATCCCCCGGGACAGCCAAACGTCACACAAACGCATGAGGAGGGACAACGCTATGGCTTTCACACTGCCCGACCTGCCCTACGGCTTCGACGCGCTCGAGCCGCACATCGACGCCCGCACGATGGAGATCCATCACGGCAAGCACCACAACGGCTACGTCACCAAGCTCAACGATGCCGTCAAAGGCACCGAGTGGGAAAACAAGGACGTGACCGAGGTGTGCGCCAACATCAGCAAGGTGCCCGACAACATCCGCACCGCCGTGCGCAACAACGGCGGCGGCCACTGCAACCACTCACTGTTCTGGCAGATCATGAGCCCCAATGGCGGCGGCCAGCCCAGCGGTGAGCTCGCCAGCGCGATCGACAGCGCCTTTGGCAGCTTCGACAAGTTCAAGGAAGACTTCGCCGCCGCCGCCGCCGGTCGCTTCGGCTCCGGCTGGGCGTGGCTGATCGTCAAGAACGGCAACCTCGCCATCACCCACACCAAAAACCAGGACAACCCGCTGATGACCGGCCTGCCCGACTACGAGGGCGACAACGGCACACCGATCCTCGGCCTCGACGTCTGGGAGCACGCCTACTACCTCAACTACCAGAACCGCCGACCGGACTACATCAGCGCCTGGTGGAACGTAGTCAACTGGGACAAGGTCGCCGAGCTCTACGCCAAGGCGAAGTGAACCACCGCCAACGCGAAGCACACGAAAACAGGCGCGGCACAACGCCGCGCCTATTTTTTGCGCGCCCGCCGCTTGCGGCTTCGCGCAGTGCCTGAACACCGGACACCCACGCGAAGCCGCAAGCGGCCCGAATAAATGACTCACACCGTCGCCTGCAACGCCACCGGCTCGCCGCCGCGCTCCGCCGACTCGAACGCGCGCAGCGTGATCTCCGACGTGCGCCACACGTCCTCCTGCGGAATCGCGCACGGCTGATTCGTGATCAGCGCCTCCATCAACCGCTGATCCCACGCATCATCCGCCGCGGCGGGCGCGATCGGCTCGCCAGCCACTTCATCGGTCCACAGGTAAGCCGACTGCTCATCGCCGAGGCGCAGCTCGATCTTGCCGGCCGTGCCCTGCAACCAGAACCGCGTGTCGCCGAAGTGTTTCATCGACGCCGGATTCAGCCAGTCCACCTCCACGTGTCCGAACGCGCCGGAGCCGAAGCGGAGCTGCGCCTGGGCGAAGTCCTGGAACTCGGGATGGTCCGGCTGCGAAAGGTTGCCGTGCGTGGCGCAGAGCCAGGTGGGTGTTTCGCCGGCGATCCAGCAGCAGAAGTCGACGTGGTGCGAGCCGATGTCGATCAGCGCGCCGCCGTTGCCGTTGCGCGTCCAATGCCAGTCCGGTCGATTCGGCGCGTTGAGCTTGTGCGGCCCGGCGGCGAAGACGCGCACGAGCTTGCCGATGCGCCCTTCATCGAGCAACTGCTTGGCCGCGCGCACCAGCGGATGGCCGCGATAGGGATAGTAGACGATCACCTGCCGGCCACTGCGCTGCTGCGCTGCCTTGAGCGCCTCGAGCGCGGACTGGGTCAGTGCCAACGGCTTGTCGATCAGCGCACCGGCCCCGGCCTCCAGCGCCTGCTGCGCCAACTCGGCGCGTTTGGCGGGCACCGCGCCGATCAACACCAGCGCCGGTTTCACCGCCAGCGCTTCATCCACCGAATCGAACGCCGGCACCTCCATGCGCTCGGCCGCCTCGTCCCGCTGCGCCGCGTCGGCGGCGTACACGCCCGCCAATTCCGCACCGGACAGTTGCTTCGCCGTGTTCGCCAGGCCGAACACGTGGGGATGGTCGGTGCCGAGCACCACGACTTTCGCCGACTCGCTCATCGTTCGCTCCTCATCTCGCTCGATTCGGCGGCGGCACGCGCCCCGCCGGGAACCCCTGCATGAATATCCGAAATCGCGCTGCCATGCCAACCGTCGGTCGCTTTCACACACGCCTTCTCCAAGCGACGTCAACCCCCTCCCTCAAGGGAGGGGGTTGACTGCGCGTGGAGATGTCAGGTCTGGATTGAAAGTGCTATGGAACGAAGGCGACCGTCAGCGCTGCGCCGCTTTCAGTCTGGATTCGAGCTTGTCGGTCTGCTCGGCGATGGTGCGCGGCAGGCGGTCGCCGAAGCGGGAGTGATACCCGCGCACCGCTTCGAGCTCTTCGAGCCAGCCGGCGACATCGACGTCGAGCAACCGCTGCATGTCGTCGCGCGTGAGGTCGAGGCCGGTGGTATCGATCGCCTCGGGCGTGGGGAGGTTGCCGATCGGTGTTTCGCGTGCTTCGCCTTCGCCGTCGCATCGTCGGAAGATCCACGCGAGTACGCGGACGTTGTCGCCGAAGCCGGGCCAGACGAACTTGCCCTGTTCGTCCTTGCGGAACCAGTTGACGTAGAAGACGCGCGGCATGTGGCCCCAATCCGCTTCGGTGGCGCCGCCCTGGTCGCCCATGTCGAGCCAGTGTTGCCAGTAATCGGCCATGTTGTAGCCGCAGAACGGCAGCATGGCCATCGGATCGCGGCGCACCTCGCCGACCTTGCCCGCGGCCGCGGCGGTTTTCTCGCTGGACATGATCGAGGCGAGGAACGTGCCATGCGCCCAGTGGGACGCTTCGTTGACCAGCGGGATGGTTGCCGCGCGTCGGCCGCCGACGAGGATCGCGTCGATCGGCACGCCGGCGGGGTCTTCCCATTCCGGGGCGATCACGGGACACTGGCGCGCCGGCGCGGTGAAGCGCGCGTTGGGATGGGCGGCTTTCTCCTCGTCGCTCGGGTGCCAGTCGTGGCCGAGCCAGTTGATCAGGTGGCGCGGCGGGTGGTTCATGCCTTCCCACCAGACATCGCCCTCGTCGGTCAGCGCGCAGTTGGTGTAGATGCAGTTGGCATAGAGCGTGCCCATCGCGTTGGGGTTGGACTCGTCGCTGGTGCCCGGCGCGACGCCGAAGAAGCCGGCTTCGGGATTGATCGCGCGCAGGCGCACGTTGCCGTTTTCATCCTCGGCGAACTTCATCCAGGCGATGTCGTCGCCGATGGTCTCGACCTTCCAGCCCGGGATGGTGGGCTCGAGCATGGCGAGGTTGGTCTTGCCGCAGGCGGAGGGGAACGCGCCGGCGATGTATTTCACCTTGCCTTCGGGGCTGGTGAGCTTGAGGATGAGCATGTGCTCGGCGAGCCAGCCTTCGTCGCGCGCCATGACCGAGGCGATGCGCAGGGCGAAGCATTTCTTGCCGAGCAGCGCGTTGCCGCCGTAGCCCGAGCCGTACGACCAGATCTCGCGGGTCTCGGGGAAGT
>JBMCXL010000146.1:0-7324 GCA_048621015.1 Phycisphaeraceae bacterium | reverse complement strand
GAGGCCGGACGCTTACGTGATCATTCGGTTTCCGCTGCACGCCAGTCGGCAGTGGATGGAGGATCATCCGGAGCAGATGTTCGTGACGGAGCAGGGCGAGCGATTGCCGCACGCGTCGCTGGCCTCGCAGGCGTTCTGGGAGAAGGCGGCGGCGGTGAGCGCGGCGGTGATCGAGTACGGCGAGTCGCGGCCGTGGGCGGACCGAGTGATCGGCTACGCCAACTATCACGTCAGCGAAGGCACGCACCCGCCGGCGATCCACCAGTGGCAGTACGACCACAGCCCGGTGATGCGCCGGCGCTGGCGCGCGTATCTGCGCGAGCGGTACGAAACGGTCGAGGCGCTGCGCGAAGCGCACGGCGACGATTCGCTGACATTCGAGAACGCGCCGGTGCCGAGCGACCCGTTGAACGGCCGGCGGCGCGACGTGGCGGCGATGCTCCACTGGCAGGGCGCCGCGGACAACCAGCCGCTACGCGACTACCTGTTGCTGATGCGCGACCTGTATCACGAGAACTTTCGGCGGATCGCCAGTGCCTCGCGCGCTGCGGCGGGCACGGACAAGCTGCTGGTCCACGACACGTTCAAGCTGCCGATGCAGGGCTGGGCGCTGGAGAGCTTCTTTCTGCTGGACCGGTCCTGGCCGATGGTGTATCCCGAGCTGCTCGCGGCGTCGGGGAACATGGACGTGGCGGCGCTGACCGAAGCGCCGGGGTTTGACGGGCTGGTGACGCCGTACGACTACCAGACGCGCGGCGCCGGCGGCGTGTTTCAGCCCGAGGGCATCGCCGACTCAATGGTGCTGCGCGGCAAGCTGTTCATGACCGAGTACGACCTGCGCACGTACCTGGTGCGCAGCCGATATGGATCGGTTCGCGACATGGCGGAGTTCGCGGCGGTGACGTGGCGCGACCTGGCCGAGGCCCTGACGCGCGGCTTCGCCAACTACTACTGCGATCACAACGCCGACTATCACGCCGAGCCCGAGATGCACCGGATCATCGCGCGGCAGGTCGAGGTGATCCACGAGGCGCTGGACTGGCAACACGAGACGGTGCCGGGCATCGCGGTGGTGCTGGACGATCGCGCGGCGCTGGAGACCAGCGGCTCCGGACACGTGATGCACGAAACCGTGCAGACCGAGTGGCGCACCGGCGTGTCACGCTCCGGCGTGCCATACCGCATCTACCTGTTCGACGACCTGACGCTGGACAACTTCCCCGAGCATCGCGTGTTCTACTTTCCCAACCTCTATCGCGTGGACGAGCACCGCATGGCGGTGTTGCGCCGGCGCGTGCTGCGCGACGGCAACGTGGTCGTGTGGGGGCCGGGGTCGGGGATCAGCGACGGCGAACGGATCGGCGCCGCATCGGCGGCGCGGCTGACGGGGTTCGACTTCGATCTGCACGAGGTGAATTATCCGCGCCGCGTGCAGATCACCAACTTCGATCATCCCATCACGCGCGATCTGGCCCCGGACACGATCCTCGGCAGCAGCATCGCCTACGGACCCGTGCTCTACCCGACCGACGGGACGCGGCTCGGCCTGGCGTGGTCGCAGCAGGGCGACGACGACACGGGCCTGGCGGTCAAGTCGTTCGGCGGGGGAGCGCGCGGCGCGCACGAGGACGCGGCCGCGCTGGGCGCGGGCGACTATGCCGCCGTGTTCAGCACCACCGCGCCGCTGAGCGCGGACCTGTGGCGCGGCATCGCGCGCTTCGCCGGCGCTCACATCTACAGCGAGACAAACGATATCGTGCTGGCGTCCCGGCACCTGGTCGCGCTGCATTCGCTCAAGTCGGGCGAGCGCACGTTGCGCCTGCCGGGCGCGCACCGGGTGACGGACCTGATTAACGACGAATTGGTTCACGATTCGAGCGACGTCATCCGGTTCGAGGTGGATGCGCCGGCCACGCATTTGTTTCACATCGAGCCGGTGGAGTAGGGGCCGTGACGATGGAGCGGATCGACGCGCCGACGCGGCGCCACGACCTGGAGCTGGCGGCGCCCATCGAACGATGGGACGAGGCGATCCCGCTGGGCAACGGCACGATGGGCGCGCTGCTGTGGGGCGAAGGCGAGCGGTTGCGCCTGTCGCTGGATCGCGCGGACCTGTGGGACACGCGCACGCCCAAGGGGGTGGACCCGGCACGGTACAACTGGCCGGCGCTGCGCGCGGCGGTGGAGCGCGGGGACGAGGAGTTCGTCCACGCCCATTTCGAGCGGCCGTTCAAGGCGGTGCCGTATCCGACGAAGCTGCCGGCGGGCCGGTTGGAGCTGACCTGTGACGGCGATCGCCGTGACGTGGCGGTGGAGCGGTTCGAGCTCGAGCTGCGCCGCGCGGTGGGGCGCGCGCACCTGGATGGCGGCACGCTCGAGGTGTTCTGCAGCGCCGTGGCGGAGGTGGGTATGGCGCGGCTGACCGGCGTGGGCGCCGCGGTCGAACTGGCGCCGCCGCGCTTCGATGACGATACCGCCGGGCCGCGCGCGCTTGGCCGACTCGATTATCCGCCGCCGACCATCGGCCGCGAGGCGGAGATGCAGTGGTCGCACCAGCGCTGCGCGGCGGGGTTGGACTACGCCATCGTCGTGGGTTGCCGGCGCGCCGGCGATGAAACGCTGATCGCCTTCACCGTCAGCACCAATCGCGACGGCGATGATCCGGTCGCCATCGGTCGGCAGCGCGTGGCGGCGGCGTTGGAGGCGGGGTTCGAGCGCATGATCGCGCCACACGCGCGCTGGTGGGCACGCTTCTGGGCACGCTCGGCGGTGCGGGTGGACGACGAGGCGATCGAGCGACACTACTACCTGGCGCGCTACTTCTATGGCTCGGCGTCACGGCGCGGCGCGCCGCCCATGGCGCTGCAAGGTGTGTGGACCGCCGATGAAGGCATGCTTCCGCCCTGGTCCGGCGACTACCACCACGACCTGAACACGCAGATGAGCTACTGGCCCTATCTCACCGCCAATCACCTGGACGAGGGCGCCTGCTTTCTCGACTGGCTGTGGGATCGGCTGCCGGCGGCGCGCGATTTCGCGCGGCGGTTCTATCACACCGACGGCGCGTGTCTGCCGGCCACCACGTCGCTGACCGGCGCGCCGGCCGGCGGATGGGCGCCCTACAGTTGCAGCCCGGCCAGCATCGCCTGGCTCGGCCAGTTGTTTCACCGCCATTGGCGGTACACGCGCGATGCAACGTTTCTGCGCGAGCGGGCGTATCCGTGGTGTCGCGAGCTGGCGACGTGCATCGAAGCGCTGCTCGAACCGGATGCGCGCGGCCGGCTGAGGCTGCCGCTGTCCGCTTCGCCGGAGGTGCACGGCAACGAGCCCGCGGCGTGGATGACACCGCCGACCAATTACGATCAGGCGCTGCTGCTGTCGTTGTTCGCCGCGCTGCGCGAAATGGCGGACGCGCTCGGCCGGGCCGACGAAGCGGCGCATTGGGCCGACGTGCAGCACCGGCTCGGCGACCTGGCGGTCGGCGCGGTCGAGGCGCCCGGCGGATTCAAGGGGCGCACGCTCCTGCTCGCGCCGGATGAATCACTGCAAGAGTCGCATCGCCACTTTTCCCACCTGATGGCGATCCATCCGCTGGGATTGCTTCACATCGAGCGCGACAGCGACGAGCGCGAGATCGTCCAGCAGTCACTGCGCCAACTGGATCACCTGGGCATGGCGCTGTGGGTCGGCTTCTCGTTCACGTGGATGAGCTGCCTCGCGGCGCGCGCCGGCCTGGCGGAGCGGGCGGTGGCGATGCTCGATGCGTTCCTGCGGACGTGCGTGTCGCGCAACGGTTTTCATCTGAACGGTGACTATCGCGGGCTCGGCATGATCGCGGCGCAGTATCGGCCGTTCACGCTGGAAGGCAATTTCGCCGCGGCCGAGGCGGTGCACGAGATGCTGCTCCAGAGCTGGGGCGGGACCGTGCGCGTGTTTCCCGCGGTGCCGCAGCGCTGGGCGACGTGCGGGTTTGACGACTTGCGTGCGGAAGGCGCGCTGCTGGTGTCGGCGCGGCGCGAAGGCGGACGGACGACGCGCGTGCGCGTCAGCGCCGAGGTTGACGCCGAGGTGCGGCTGCGCGATCCGTTCGACGGCGCGGCCGCGGCGTGGAACCGCCGCGATGTTCGCCGTGACGGTGGGGACTACCTTTGCGCCGTCGGCGCGGGGGAAACGCTGGAAGGCCGTTTGCCGTGAACGGACGATCGTCGCCTGCCGTCGCCTTGACACGCCTGTTCACGGGATATACCTCATCATCATGAACAGCCCGAACATTCTCTTCCTGTTTTCGGATCAGCACAACGCGCGGTGCATGTCCTGCGCCGGTCATCCCGAGGTGCGAACGCCGCACCTGGATCGCCTGGCGCGCGAAGGCACGCGCTTCGCGAACGCCTACGCGAACAACCCGATCTGCACACCGAGCCGCGTCAGCTTTCTGTCGAGCCTGTATCCTTCGACGCACGGCTACTACGGTTTGTACGGCCCGGAGCCGGCGGCGCCGATGACCAGCCTGTTCCGCTGGTTCGCCGAGCACGGTTACCGCACCGGCGCGCTGGGCAAGCTGCACACGCCGCGCTACTGGATCGAGCGCGACTGCCAGTTCGTGTACGACGAGTTTGTCGAGCATCCGAAATATCTCGATGCGGTGGGACTGTACGAATCGAACGACAACCGCGCCTTCTGCGGCAATCGCGATGGCGAACCTTCGCAGCTGCCGCTGGAACATTCGTGCGAGATGGTGCTGGCGCAGCAGTTTCGCCGCTTCGTGCGCAACGAGGGCGAGCCCAAGGATCGCGGCGACGATGCGGCGCCGTGGCTGGCGTGGGTGAGCTTTGCGCGGCCGCACCAGCCGTGGACCGCGTCCGAGCCGTTCGCCTCGATGTATCCGCCCGAGTCCATGACGCTGCCGCCCGGCGTTGACGACGATGCGCGGGCGCATCGCGACCAGCGCCCGGACGAGCCGCGGCTGCGCCGGTTGCTCAGTCAGTATCTCGGCCTGGTGAGCCAGGTCGATCACGCGATCGGCCAGATCCTCGCCGAACTGGAAGCGCGCGGCGAGCTGGAGAACACCATCATCGTCTACACCAGCGACCACGGCGATTATGCCGGCGAGCACGGGCGCATGGAGAAGCGTGGCGGCATCAGCCACGGGGCGATCTGTCGCATCCCGATGATCGTGCGCTATCCCGCGGCGGTGCGCGGCGATGCCGTGTGCGATGCGCCGGTCGAGGCGGTGGACCTGTTTCCAACCCTGTGCGAACTGGCCGGCCTGGCCTCGCCGAACCATGCGCAAGGCATGAGCTTCGCCGGCCCGCTGCGCGGCGACGACCAGCCGCGCCGCGACCATGCCCTGACCGAAAACCCTTATCGCAAAGCACTGGCCACGGAGCGCTGGCGATACGTGGCGAACCTCGACGATCAACGCGATGAACTGTACGACCAGCGCGAAGATCCGTGGGAACGCCGCAACCTGATCGACTCGCCCGAGCACCAGGACATTCGCGCTCAACTCGCCCGAACGCTGCTGGACCGCGTGGCCCGCGCCCGTCGGCCGGTCACCACCATCAACGGCGGATGGCACCGCCACGCATACGACCGCGACGGCCGCATCGACCTGGGCCGGTGCGGCCCCGTGAACGCATACTGGTGACGCGGCCCGGTGCGGGGACGCTGCGCTTTCAGGTGGAGGGCAACGCCGCCGCCCGGCGCACGTGAATCCGACTGCACCGGCGTCGAATCTGCATCTCGCCCCAGTACGCCACGGCCACGAGACCGAGCACGAAAAGTCCACCAACGATGTAGCGCACCGGCAGGTGCGCAAGGCCTGCCGTCCAGTTGAGTGGGGTGATCGAGATGCGTCCCCACAGCAACAGCCAGAACCCTCCCAGCACAGCAACCAGGCCCATGGCCGCCGCCAGATAGACCGCGTAAATGAGATGCATCGCCAGCGCCGCGCCGAGCGCCCACCATCCGCCAAGGCGACGGCTGACGCGCCACAGCGTACCCAGCCACGCCGCGAGCACCACGACGAACCCGATCAGCGCCACCGTCACTTCCGTCGGCAGGTCGGCGCCAAGCTGGTCCGCCGCCGTGTGCGCGAGCCACAACAGCAGGCCGCCCGGAAGCAGGATGAAAAACGGCAACACCAGCAGGCCGAACTCCGGCGTCACGGCGCGGTCGTTGGCTCTCGCAAACCGTTTCAGGCGCTGCGTGGCATAGCCGCCGCCGCATTCGGGACACCGCGCCACCGGCGCCCCGGCCGAGATCACCCCGCGCAGGTCGTAGCCGCAACCGGGACATTCGATCGCCCCGCCGGGCATTGCCGCAGATCGACGCGGTGGTGGTGGTGAAGGCGTTCGATCGCGAGACATGGGACGCTCTCCGAAAGTCGTCGGGCTGTCGGTCGGCGTTGCGTTTACCATGGTAGGCGATGCTCAGGCGCGGCAAACAGCAGGCTTCGCGACTGGATGCCCGGCAGGCCGTCCAGCGCACGGTGGAGGAGGCGGTGTCGCTGGGCGCCTCGGACATTCACGTGGAGCCGACCGGCACGGGCTACGAGCTGCGCTACCGCGTGGACGGTCTCCTGGAGACGCGCCAGGTGCTGGATGTCACCATGGGCCGGGCGTATGTCAGCCGGCTTATGGTGGCGGGCAAGCTGTTGACGTATCGGCTGGACATTCCCCAGGAAGGGCGGTGCACGTTCACGGTGGACGCGCAGCGTCCGCCGCTGGATCTGCGTGTTTCGGTCATGCCGACCGCGCATGGTCTGCGCGCCGTGGTGCGCCTGCCCGCGGAGCTGCATCAGCCCCGGGCGCTGGACGAGTTGCATCTGCCGGCTCACCTGCGCGCCGGTCTGCAACACTTCATCGACGCCGACAGCGGCATGCTGCTGCTCACCGGGCCGGCCGGCTCGGGCAAGACCACCACGATTTACGCGCTGCTCGAAGCCATCCTCGCCCAGTCCACGGGCTTGAGCATCGTCAGCCTGGAAGATCCGATCGAGCGCGACGTGGCGGGTGTGACGCAGATCGAGGTGACGCCGTTCGGCGAGCTGACCTACGAGCGCGCGTTGCGCAGCATCCTGCGCCAGGATCCGCAGGTCCTCGCGCTCGGTGAGATTCGCGATCGCGCCACCGCGTCGATCGCGGTGCAGGCGGCGCTGTCCGGTCATCGGCTCGTTTCCACGCTGCATGCCGGCACGCCCGGCGCGGCGATCGTGCGCCTGCTCGAGATGGGCGTTGAGCCGTACCAGGCGGTGAGCGCTTTGACGGGCGTGGTTTCGCTGCGCCTCGTGCGTCGGCTGGATGCGGAGGACGGCTACCGGGGG
>JBMCXL010000145.1:0-7393 GCA_048621015.1 Phycisphaeraceae bacterium | reverse complement strand
CCGTGCGAGCGCCGGAAGCGGCACGGCTTGCCCTTCGGGTCAAGCCGTGGCACCCGGCCGCCACACTTTCAGGCGACACCCTCCACGCCCTTCCGAAGTCGGTGCCGCTTTCTCGAGGTGCATCCCTCGTCAATGCCCTGGTTCGAGGTGAAACCCTTATAATCGGTGTAATATTAATCAGTTAAGATGATATTGCCCTCTCCTGCCCATCGTTCTGACGCCTTGGGGCCGCTTTTCTAAAGATAAGAATATCTAATAGTTCTCATGATTGACATAACTTCGCCTAATGATATCATGCCGTTCGCATGCAGACCCTCCGCCTCTATTCCGACGTGGCGCGCTGCCACAGCTTCTCCGAAGCCGCGGCCCGGCATGGCATTACGCAGTCGGCGGCCAGCCAGCGCATCGGCCAGTTGGAGAAGCGGCTGGGGGTGCAGTTGCTGGACCGGTCCGTCCGCCCGCTGGCGCTGACCGAGGCGGGCCAGCGCTTCCTCGATGGCTGCGAGCAGTTGCTGCGCCAGTACGACGATCTGGAGCGGCATGTCACGCAGCTGCGCGACGAGCCGGAGGGCAGCGTGCGCGTGGCGGCGATCTACTCGGCCGGCGTCGAGCTGCTGAACCAGATCCGCGAGCGCTTCGAGGCCGAGCATCCGCGCATCTCGGTGCAGATCCGCTACGACCAGCCGGATGCGGTCTACGGCGCCGTGCGCGAGTGCGACTGTGACATGGGCATCCTCTCGTATCCCCAGCGGTGGCGCAACGTCGGCGTGATCACGTTGCGCAACGAGAAGATGGCGGTGGTCTGTCGGCCGGACCATCCGCTGGCGCGGGAGCAGCGCGTGCATGCCTCGGCGCTGTCGCCGCACGAGCTGGTCACGTTCGACCACGAGCTGCCGGTGAGCCGGCGCATTCGGCGCTACCTGCGTGAGAACGGGGCGTCGCCGCGCGTGACCGACTCGTTCGACAACATCGACACGATCAAGAACGCGGTGACGGTGACGCAGCGCTTCGCGATTCTGCCCAAGCGCACGGCCGGCCGGGAGGTCGCCGCGGGCACGCTCGCGGTGGTCGAGCTGACCCCGGAGCTGGTGCGGCCGCTGGGCATCATCTTCCGTCGCCGACACAAACAGGGGCCGGTGTTCTCGCCGGCGGCGCAGCAGTTCGTCGATTACCTGCTCCGCCACGCCGGGCCCGACGTGGACACGATTGATCTGGCTTCGCCAGCGACGGTGTCCGCTGGCACGGTCGGGGCCATTCCTTAATTCATCCCCCCGATCGAACGCGAAGCAGTCGGCCACCTCCGATTTCCAAACGAACGGGCGGCACACCAGCAAGGCGAATAAAACCCCGCCATGCCCGCGCCAGCGGCGGCGGAGCGGACCTCGAAGCCAGGGAACGGACGTAGACGCCTCCGGGCGTCGAAGCAGGAGCTGAAGCGAGATGCGGCAACCGAGCGGATTTCCCCACAAGCAGGCGCTGTACGACCCCGCGCACGAGAAGGACTCCTGCGGCGTCGGGTTCATCGCGCACGTCAAGGGCCAACAGAGCCACGACATCGTGCGCGACGCCCTGACGATGCTTCAGCGGATGGACCACCGCGGCGCCTGCGGCTGCGAGCCGAACACGGGCGACGGCGCGGGCATTCTCACCGCCCTGCCGCACGCGCTGCTGCGCAAGGCGGCGAAGCGCGACCTGAACGTGGACCTGCCCGAGCCGGGGCGCTTCGCGGCGGGCAACGTGTTTCTGCCGCGCGACGAAGCGGCGCGCGACCTGTGCAAGCGCGAGGTGGAGCGCATCGTCAGCGAGCAGGGCCAGCGGCTGCTGGGCTGGCGCGCCCTGCCGGTCGATGCGGAAGGCGCCGACGTCGGCGCCACCGCGCGCAGCATCGAGCCGGTGATCGAACAGGTGTTCGTCGCCGCCGACGCGAAGTCGCAGGCGGCCAGCGACCCGGAGGCGTTCGAGCGACAGCTTTACCTCATTCGCAAGCGCGCCAGTCACGCGCTGCGCACGCGCGACGACCTGGAGCAGGCGGACTGGTTCTACATCTGCTCGCTGTCGACCAAGGTGATGGTCTACAAGGGCCAGCTCACCTCGGGTCAGCTTCCGCATTATTACCCGGATCTGCGCGACACCGACTACGTCTCGCACCTGGCGATGGTGCATTCGCGCTTCAGCACCAACACGTTCCCGTCGTGGGACCGGGCGCAGCCGAACCGGTTCATGAGCCACAACGGCGAGATCAACACGCTGCGCGGCAACGTGAACTGGATGCGCGCGCGGGAAGGGTTGATGCGCAGCGGCCTGTTCAACGACGAGCTGGAGAAGCTGTTTCCGATTGTCGAGGAAGGCTGCTCGGACTCGGGCACGTTCGACAACGTGCTGGAGCTGCTGCTCATGGCGGGGCGCTCGCTGCCGGAGGCGGTGATGATGATGATCCCCGAGGCGTGGGAGAATCACGAGCTGATGCCGCCGCACAAGCGCGCGTTTTACGAGTTTCATTCGTCGCTGATGGAGCCGTGGGACGGGCCGGCGAGCGTGGCGTTCACCGATGGCAAGTACATCGGTGCGGTGCTGGACCGCAACGGCCTGCGCCCGAGCCGGTATTACGTGACCGACGACGATCGCGTGATCATGGCCAGCGAGGTCGGCGTGCTGCACGTCGATGCGGCGCGCGTGAAGGAGAAAGGCCGGCTCGAGCCGGGGCGCATGTTCCTGGTGAACTTCGACGAGGGGCGCATCGTCGCCGACGAGGAGCTCAAGCAGGACATCGCCAATCAGCGGCCGTACGGCCAGTGGCTTCAGCAGCAGCGCATGGACATCGCGGACCTGCCCGTGCCCGAGGACGAGCGCGACGTGTTCGACGATGATGTGCCGCTCGAGGACCGCGCCGCGGACGATCAACCGAACGGCCCGCGCGATCACCACATCCCCGACCACGAGCAGCGCCTCGCGCTGTTGCAGGCGTTCGGCTACACCACCGAGCACCTGAACATGATCCTCGCGCCCATGGTCGACCGCAGCCAGGAGGCGATCGGCTCGATGGGCAACGATGCCGCGCTGGCGGTGCTCAGCGACAAGCCGCGCCTGCCCTACGACTACTTCAAGCAGCTTTTCGCGCAGGTGACCAACCCGCCGATCGACCCGATCCGCGAAGAGATCATCATGTCGCTGGGTGCGCCGATCGGCCCGGAAGGCAACCTGCTGGAGACCGACGCACGCCAGTGTCATCGGCTCTACCTGCCCACGCCGGTGCTGACCAACGCGCAGCTCGCGGCGATCAAGCATGCGAAGCATCGCGGCTGGCAGGCGCGCACGATTGACATCACTTATCCGCGCAACGGCCATGCGCCGGAGCGCGTCCACGAGGACGCCGAGGCGCGCCAGGCGATCGAACGCGAGCTGACCGACGCGCTCGAGCGCATCTGCGCCGAGGCGCGCCAGGCCATCGCCGACCGCCAGCCGTTGATCGTGCTCTCGGACCGCAACGTCGGCCCCGATCGCATCCCGATCAGCTCGCTGCTGGCGACCGGCGCGGTGCATCACCACCTGGTGCGCCACCACGAGCGCACGCAGATCGGCATCGTCGTCGAGTCGGGCGAAGCGCGCGAGGTGCATCACTTCTGCCTGCTCGTCGGCTACGGCGCCGATGCCGTGAACCCGTATCTCGCGTTCGAATCGCTCGCCTGGCTGCACGAGCGCGGCATGCTCGATCCGTCGCTGTCGCCCCAGGACGTGCGCGATCATTACATCAAGGCGATCACCAAGGGCATCCTGAAAGTGATGTCCAAGATGGGCATCTCCACGATCGCCAGCTACAAGGGCGCGCAGATTTTCGAGGCGGTCGGCCTCAAGCAGGCCGTGGTCGACCGCTGTTTCGCGGGCACGGCGAGCCGACTTCAAGGTGTGGGCTTCGACGTGCTCGCCGCCGAGGCGCTGCGCCGCCACGCGATCGGCTATCCACCGCGCACCGAGATGCGTCGCCACGACCTGCCCAACCCCGGTGAATACCACTGGCGACCGGAGGGCGAGCGCCACGGTATCAACCCCAATACGGTCGCAAGTCTGCAACTGGCCGCGCGCGGCAACAGCCGCGAGGCGTATGCCGACTTCGCCCGCCGCGCGGATCACGATGCGCGCAACCGATGCACGCTGCGCGGGCTGTTGAAGCTGAAGACGAGGGGCCAAGGGGCCGAGGGGCCAAGGGGCCAAGTGAAAGAAGGAACGGCACACGACGGGGAACACTCGGCCCCTGGGCCCCTTGGCCCCTCGGCCCCTGTTCCTCTCGATGAAGTCGAGCCCGCCAGCGAGATCGTCAAGCGCTTCCGCACCGGCGCGATGTCGCTCGGTGCGCTGTCGAAGGAAGCGCATGAAACGCTTGCCGTCGCGATGAACCGCATGGGCGGCAAGAGCAACTCCGGCGAGGGCGGTGAAGACCCGGTGCGCTTCAACGTCCTGAACAACGGCGACACCAAGCGCAGCGCGATCAAGCAGGTCGCCTCCGGCCGGTTCGGCGTGACCAGCTATTACCTGGCCAACGCGGATGAGCTGCAGATCAAGATCGCCCAGGGCGCCAAGCCGGGCGAGGGCGGTCAATTGCCGGGCTTCAAGGTCAACAACTACATCGCCAAGATTCGTTATTCGACCCCGGGCGTGGGCCTGATCAGTCCGCCGCCGCACCACGACATCTATTCAATCGAGGACCTGAAGCAGCTCATTTATGACCTGAAAAACGCCAACCCCGACGCGAACGTGAGCGTCAAGCTCGTCTCCGCGGTCGGTGTCGGCACGGTCGCGGCGGGCGTCGCCAAGGCGCATGCTGACCACATTCTCATCAGCGGCCACGACGGGGGCACTGGCGCCTCACCGCTGACGAGCATCAAGCACGCGGGTTTGCCGTGGGAGCTTGGCGTCGCCGAGACGCACCAGACGCTGGTGCTCAACGACCTGCGCAGCCGCGTGCGCCTCGAGACCGACGGCGGCTTTCGCACGGGGCGCGATGTGATCGTGGCCGCGTGCCTCGGCGCGGAAGAATATGGCTTTTCCACGACGCCGCTCATCGCGGTCGGCTGCATCATGATGCGCAAGTGTCACCTGAACACCTGCCCCGTCGGTGTATGCACGCAGGACCCGGTGCTGCGCAAGAAGTTCACCGGCCAGCCCGAGCACGTGATGAACTACCTGTTCCTCGTGGCCGAGGAAGTGCGCCACTACATGGCGCAGCTCGGCGTGCGGACGATCGATGAATTGATCGGCCGCACCGATCTGCTGGAGATCGACGACGCGGTGCGCCACTGGAAAGCCGACGGGCTCGACCTGCGTCCGATCCTCGCGCCGGCGAACAAGCCGCGCCCGGACGTGCAGGTGCACAAGTGCGTCGAGCAGGAGCACGGTCTCGCCGAGGCGCTCGACAACGAATTGATCGAAGCGGCGAAACCGGCGCTGAACGACAGCCAGCCCGTGCACATCCAGCGGCCGGTGGAGAACATCCACCGCGCCGTCGGCACGATGCTCAGCTACCACGTCTCCAAACGCTTCGGCGATGAAGGCCTGCCCGAGGACACGATCCGCGTCGATCTGCAAGGCTCGGCCGGCCAGTCGCTCGGCGCCTGGCTCGCCGGCGGCATCACGATGCGCCTCGAAGGCGATGCGAACGACTATGTCGGCAAGGGCCTCTCCGGCGGCAAGCTGATCGTCTATCCGCCGAAGGGCGCGACGTTCAAGGCCGAGGACAACGTGATCGTCGGCAATGTGGCGCTCTACGGCGCGACCAAGGGCGAAGCCTACTTCCGCGGCGCTGTGGCCGAGCGCTTCTGCGTGCGCAACTCCGGCGCGCACGCGGTCGTGGAAGGCTGCGGCGATCATGGCTGCGAGTACATGACCGGGGGCCGCGCGGTGATCCTCGGGCGCACCGGCCGCAACTTCGCCGCGGGCATGTCCGGCGGCATCGCGTACGTCTGGGACCCTGAGGGTGTGTTCATGCAGCACTGCAACCTCGGCATGGTCGAGTTGGAAGCGGTCGAGGACGCCGACGCCGGCGAACTGACCGCGCTGATCCGCAATCACGCCGACCACACCGATTCACCGGTGGCGCAGCGCATCCTCGCGGAATGGGACCGCCGGCAGCGCGAGTTCGTCAAGGTGATGCCGATCGATTACCGCCGCGTGTTGCGCCGGCAGAAGGTGATCGCGGTCGAGCAGAAGATGCCGGAGATCGGACACGGATGAGTGAATTCAAAATGATGAATTCATAATTTTGAATTGGAGACGCCTTGGGTAAGCCCACCGGATTTCTGGAATACGAACGTCAGCCGATGAAGTCGCGGCCCGCGAACGTGCGGATCAACGACTTCTACGAGATCTATGCGCGCCAGGACGAGCACGTCCTGAAAGAGCAGGGCGCGCGCTGTATGGATTGCGGCATCCCCTTCTGCCAGTCCGACACCGGCTGCCCGATCGACAACCTCATCCCCGAATGGAACGACCTGGTCTATCACGGCAAGTGGCGCGAGGCGTACGAGCGGCTGGCGCGCACGAACAACTTCGCCGAGTTCACGGGACGCATCTGCCCCGCCCCGTGCGAGGACGCGTGCGTCCTGGGCATCAACGAGCCGGCGGTGACGATCAAGTCCATCGAGTGCGCCATCATCGATCGCGCGTTCGAGGAGGGTTGGGTGTTGCCGCAGCCGCCGGCGCGGCGCACGGGCAAAAAGGTGGCGATCATCGGCTCGGGCCCCGCGGGCCTGGCCGCCGCCGACCAGCTCAACAAGGCGGGCCATCACGTCACGGTGCTCGAGCGCGACGATCGGCTCGGCGGGCTGCTCATGTACGGCGTGCCGAACATGAAGCTGGAAAAGCGCCTCATCGACCGGCGCGTCAACCTCATGCGCGAAGCGGGCGTGACCTTCCGCACGAGCGTCAACGTCGGCGTGGACATCACCGGCGACGAGCTGCTGCACGAGTATGACGCGGTGCTGCTGGCGTGCGGCGCGTTGAAGGGGCGCGACCTGGAAATCCCCGGCCGCGACCTCGACGGCGTGCACATGGCGATGGAGTACCTGACCCTCGCCACCAAGAGCCTGCTCAACTCCAACTTCACCGACGGCAACTTCATCGACGCGCGCGATCACGACGTGATCGTCATCGGCGGCGGCGACACCGGCACGGACTGCATCGCCACCGCCCTGCGCCAGAAGTGCCGCAGCCTCATCAACATCACCCGGCGCGAGCGCGAGCCCGACGAGCGCGACGACGCCCACCCCTGGCCCGGCCCGCGCGGCACGTTCTACGTCGACTACGGCCACGCCGAGGCCGCCGCCCTGTTCGACCGCGATCCGCGCGAGTACGGCATCCTCCCCAAGATGTTCGTCGACGACGGCAACGGTCACGTCAAGGC
>JBMCXL010000144.1:0-7394 GCA_048621015.1 Phycisphaeraceae bacterium | reverse complement strand
CTGCAACGAGCCGCTCGCCGGTAGTGGGATACTTTGGGTGCCACGGCCTTCAGGCCGTGGCACCCGACATGCACCGTCAAAGTATCCCACTACCCAACCGTTACAAAGCGGACACCAGCCCGCGCCACCGTTACACTGGCACACCATGAAGCACCGCTTCGCCCACTTTTCAACCCCGCTGACCGCGCCCCTTTCCGGCCGCGCCCGGCGCGCATCCTCCCACCGGTCGCTGGGCGTGCTGGTCCTGCTCGGTCTGGCGCTGCTCGGCTGCGCCGCCTCGGAATCGACCGACACGGCCGACGACAACGCCACCACCGAGCAGGTCGTCGAGCAGATCGAGGCCGCCGCGGCCGCGCCGGACGGTGTGGACGAGGCGTCGGACGATGAAACGGACGATGAATCGGGCGCGCTCGCGCCGGAGGACCTCGGCGCGGTTGAGCAGACCTTCGAGGTCAACGGTGTGTCGGGGCGCACCGTCGCCGCGATGGTCGGGCAGGTCAACGGCCGGGCGATCTACGCCCACGACGTGCTCGATCCGCTGCACGAGACGCTGGCCGCGCTCGGCCGGCGCGTGGCGCGTGGCGAGGTGTCGCGCCCTCAGTTCCGCGAGCGCGCCAGCGACCTGATCGCGGGGCACGTCAACGAGATCGTCAACGACGCGCTGTTGCTGGGCGAGGCGGAGCGCGACCTGTCCGAGCAGGAACGACAGTACGTGCGCCACTTCATGCGCCAGCGGCGCGACGAACTGGTGCGCAAGCACGGCCGGGGCTCGGCGGCGGTCGCGGACCGTACGCTGCGCGAGCGCGACGGCAAGGGGTTGGAGCAGACGCTGGAGCAGATCCGCCAGCAGGAACTGGTGCGCCGCTACATGCGGCTGAAGCTCCAGCCGCGCATCAACGTCACGCGGCGCGACATCGAGCGCTACTACCGCGATCACCACGAAACCTACAACCCCCCGATGACGCGCACGCTGCGCCTGATCCGCGCCGTCGACGAGGCGGCGGCCGCAACGATCGAGCAGCGTTTGGCGGAGGGCGCGTCGTTTGAGTCGGTCGCGAAGGATGCGGAGTTGAACGCCTTTCAACCCGGAAACGGTGGATTGATGGCCGATGCGCCGGGTGACGACGTGTTCGGTTTCGAGCCGTTGAACGAGGCGCTGCGCGAGCTGGACGCCGGCGAGCACGCGGGCCCGATCGACGCCGGTGGCAGCCAGTGGTTCCTCCAGGTGGAGGCGATCGACGGCGGCGAAGGCCGATCGCTCAAGGACGCGCAGCGCGAGATCGAGCGGCGCCTTCGGCTTCAGCAGTTCCGCCGCCTGTCAGCCCAGTACGAGCAGCAGCTCTACGAGCGCGGCAGCTACGACTCGCGGCAGGAAATGACCGAGCAACTGCTCGAGATCGCCATGAACCTCTACGTCGGCGAAGCGGAATGACGGCTTGCGGAGCGCCTCTATGGGCAACTGGCTGGCGCGATGGCGGCGCAGCCCACCGGGCGCACGGGGCGAACGTCTCGCGGCGAAACACCTCAAGCGCGCAGGCTATCGCATCCTCACGCGCAACCTGCGCAGCCGGCTCGGCGAGATCGACATCCTGGCCGAAGCGCCGGACCGGCGCACGATCGTCATCGTTGAAGTCAAGAGCGGCAGCGGCGGGTCCGTCCCGCCGGAAGCGCACCTCACCCGCGCCAAGCAGCGCAAGCTCGTCAGCCTCGCAGCCCAACTGCTGCGTCGCTATCGCCTGACGCAACGGCCATTGCGCTTCGATCTGATCGCGGTGGAGCTGCCGCCGCGCGGCGCGCCGGTGGTGCGCCATCACGAGGGCGCGTTCGAGGCGCATGTTTAGAGAAACGCGACAAGTCGCGTCGCTTCATATCTTATCTGTGTCTATCTGTGTTCATCTGTGGCTGAAAATCACGCGTGCAGGCGCTCGTGCATGACGCGGCGGAATACGTCGAGGGGGGCGGGCTTGCCGGTCCAGTGCTCGAACTGGGCGGCGCCTTGGCGGACGAACATCTCCACGCCCGAGACGGTGGCGCAGCCGGCGGTTTCAGCTTGCTGGAGCAGCTTCGTGCGCGGCGGGTTGTAGATCGTGTCGAACACCAGCGTGCCTTCGCCCCACTGCTTCATGTCGTGGCCGTCGAGGGGGGAGGCGTCGGTGTTCGGGTGCATGCCGATCGGCGTGCAGTTGATGATGATCGAGCAGTGGCAGTCGGCGAGCTTGTCCAGCGGCGCGGCGACGACCTTGCCAGTGCGGCCGTTGAATGCTTCGGCGAGCTGCTGCGCTTTCTCGGGCGTGCGGTTGTAGACGGCGACGGTGGCGCCGTAGTGCGCGAAGCCGGCGACGATCGCCCGCGCCGCGCCGCCGGCGCCGAGCACCGCGACGCGCCGGTCCTTGAGCGCGTCGCGCGCGATGCCCAGTGCTTCGCAGACCGCGTCGAGCGCCGCGGCGTAGTCGGTGTTGCACGCATAAAGCGAATCGTCGGCGCGGCGGATGAGCGTGTTGGCGGCGCCGATGGTTTGCGCAAGTTCTTCAATCTCGCCGCCGGCCTGCTCGACGAAGCGCATCAGGTTCTGCTTGTGCGGGATGGTGACCGAGGCGCCGCTGAAGTGCAGCGCGGGGTGGTCGAGCCAGGTGGCGACGGTGGCCTTGAAGTGTTCGTACTCGGGCGGGATGCGCAGCGGCAGATAGACGCCGTCGTAGCCGGTGGCATCGAAGGCGGCATTGTGGATGGCGGGGCTCATGGAGTGGGCGACAGGGTCGCCGATGACGCCGAAGACGCGCGTGTCGGGGGTGGTGGCGTCCCAGCGGTAAAGGTGTTTGAGTTCGTCGAGTGTCGGCTGACTCGGAGCGGTGGCGGTGGCGCGGTCGAGGGCGGCGAAGGTGAGCAGGCCGGCGAACTTTTTCGCAAGCACGCGCGACGGCAGGCCGAACTCGCCCATGCACAGGGCGATGGTGGGCTTGTACTGCTGGGCGAGGATCTCGAACGCTTCGAGGTTGTCGCGCAGCGAGCGCGCGTGCCAGGCGACCTTGATGACGCGGCATTCGGGCGCGTCGGCCATGGCGGCGAGCTTCTGGTGAAGCTGCGGTGGCCGGCCCTGATAGGCATGGGTGGAGAGGATGAGGCCGGTGGCCGCGGCGCTGTCACCCGCTTCGGCGACCTGTCGGGCGAGTTGGCGGGCGGCGGGGTCGTCCTGGTAGGCGGCGAGTTCGAGGTCGACGTAGGCCGGCGGACGCGCGGCGCTCAGGGCGTGGGCGAGCAGGTGATAGCGTGTCGACTCGTCGCCGTCGTAGAGGCCGCCCTCCCACGTGGGCCGACAGGTGAGGATGCACGGCAGGGCGGAGCGCTGCACCAGTTCGACCACGGCGTCGGGGTGGCCGGTGAACTGGTCGATGCGGTACTCGATGAGTTCAGCGCCGAACTCGGCGGCGCGGGCGGCGTCGGCCAGCGCCTGCTCGAGCGTGCGCACGAAACTGGAGGCGGCGAGGCGGGTCATGCGTCATAGGGTAGCAGGGGGCGGAGCTGTGCGGCGAGGTTCGCGCGGCGGCCGCCGAGAGCGCGGAGTGCGCAGAGCGGAAAGCTGGATTGCGGCAAATGGTACTGCTCCTCTCCGCGCCCTCTGCGCTCTCAGCGGCCTCTGCGCGAACCTGCCTTTCCACACCCGACTCGCAGCGCCTTGCCCGTTTATCGTGGTCCGTTAAGCTGCATGGCTCGCACAAGCCCCAGTGGAGAACATTCATGCCCCAGCTTCAGCCGATTCACGCCATCCGTTTCAGCACCGCAGACGGTGACATTTCCAGCAAGATCGCCCCGCCCTACGACGTGCTCGACGAAGGGCCGAAGCAGGCGCTGCTGAGCAAAGACCCGCACAACATCGTGAAGATCGATCTGCCGGTGACCCCGCCCAAGACGGTGGGGCCGGACACGGCGTACAACGAGGCGGGCCAGACGATGCGCCAGTGGCTCGACGAAGGCGTGCTCACGCGCGACGAAGCGCCGGCGATCTTTCCCTACGAGCAGGTCTACACGGTCAGCGGCAAACAGCTTCGCCGGCGCGGCCTGTTCGCAGCGCTGAAAGCGGAAGAGTTCAACCGCAAGGGCGGCGGCGTGCATCGACACGAGCTGACCATCAAGGGCGGCGTCGACGATCGCACGAAGCTCATGTACGCGACCGAGGCGCAGCTCTCGCCGGTGTTCGGCATCTTTTCCGATCCCCAGGGCGAAGTCGTTGCCGCGCTGAGCGATCACTTCGACGGGCGCGAACCTGATTTTCACGGGAAAACACCCGACGACGGCGTCGAGCATCGCGTGTGGGTGGTCAAGGACGAGGCAACCATCGCGAAGATGCAGGCATTTTTCGAGCCCACCGATGTGTTCATCGCCGACGGGCACCACCGCTACACCACGGCGCTGGAGTATGCCAAGGCGCATCCGGACAAGCAGCAGGCGTCGAACTGCCTGTTCGTCCTCGTGGCCAGTGAAGATCCGGGCATGATCGTGCTGCCGACGCACCGGATCGTGTGCGGACTCGAAAGCTTTTCGATGGACAAGCTGAAGGCGGCGATCGAGCAGCGCAGCGAGATGGAGCTGGTGCCCGTGAAGGAGGGGGCCGATCAGCTCGATGCGCTGGAAGCGAAGCTGCCGGAGGCCGGTGCGCATGCGATGGGGCTGTACGATCCGGCATCGGGGCAGTGCTATTTGCTGACGTACACGGACGACCCGCTGGCGCAGTTGGCGCCGGACAAGCCGGAGGTGTGGCGGCAGCTCGACGTGGCGGTCGTGCATGAGCTGCTGATTGACCGCGTGCTCAAGCCGCAGTTCGGCGGCGAGAACGTGACGTTCAAGTACACCGCCGAGCTGGGCGAGGTGCGCCAGCAGGCGGAGGCGGACGGCGGCCGGCTCGGCGTGGTGATGCAGGCGACGCCGCTGGCGTCGGTCATGGGCGTGTCGCTGGCGGACGAGGTGATGCCGCCCAAGAGCACGTTCTTTTATCCGAAGCTGGCGACGGGGCTGGTGGTGAATCCGCTGGGGTAGGGCGGCGGCGTTTCAAGCGCCATGGCGTGGCGGCCGATAACACGGGTATGAGTCGTGCCGTATCGATCGTCTGTCTGGCCGTGGCCGCGCTGGGGCTGGGCGCGCTGCTGGCTTCGTACAACGCCGAGGCGCAGCAGCGCGGCGGGCCGCGGTTCGAGTACATGCTGTTGATTCTCGATGAGGACGATCCCGTCGCCTTGACCGGGGAGCAGCGCATCGAGGTCCAACCGCCCGGCCGGCTGCCCAGCGGACGCATCGACGACCCGGGCATCGCCGACAGCGAATTCACGCGGCGGACCATCGCCGAGCGTCACGTGGGCGTCGGGGCGTTGAACCTGTTTGGCCGCGAGGGTTGGGAAGCGATCGGCCTGATGCCGCGCGACGATGGCGCGGTTGCCGTCCTGCTCAAGCGCCGGGTCGCCCGTTGAAATCCGCCGCTCCGTCCGCTCCCGGGGGTTACATCAACAGGCACGATTCTCCTGTTTCGATCCCCCTCTCCTGTCCACCCTGCCCGCTTGCCCTACAATCCCCCTCGCATGGCATCAGAGGGCGACAAACCGTTGGATGAGTTGTCGGATGAGCAGCTCGCCGCCCGGTACCGCGCAGGGGACGAAAACGCCTTCGCCGCGCTGGTGAACCGCTATCGGCAGGAGCTGTTCCAGTTCCTGGCCCGATTCGTCAACAACCGGGCCGCGGCGGACGATCTGTTTCAGGAGACCTTCCTCCAGGTCCACCTGTCCATCGATACGTTCGACCCCTCCCGAAGCTTTAAACCGTGGGTTTTCACGATTGCGGCGAACAAAGCCCGGGACTGGCTGCGTAGAAATACACGGCAGCAGGCGGCACCGCTGTCGGCCCTCATCGAGCGGGAACGCGAGGAGGGCCCCGCTTTCATCGATCTGCTCCAGACGGAGCTGCCGCTGCCGGTGGAGAATCTTGAGCAGCAGGAGGTGCGCGAGCTGGTGCAGGCCGTGATCGCCTCCCTGCCCGAGCATTTGCGGGAAGTGCTGCTGTTGGCGTACTTTAACAAGTTCGCCTACAAGGAAATCGCGGCGATGCTGGGCATCCCGCTGGGTACGGTCAAGAGCCGACTGCACGCCGCGGTCGGCACCTTCGCCGAGCTCTGGAAGAACCGCTACCAGGCGGAACAGGATGCTCAGCGCGAGCCCGACGGTGGGGAACGGAGAGAGGGCAAGTCGAATGAGGGGAAAGAAGGCCAATAGAGGAAGTTATCTGTCATGAGCGACTCTCATTCGTCGGATCGCCCTGTCTGGGTGAAACATCTGTCCGAGGAAGACGCCCGCGTGCTCGATGCCCTGCTCGGGGCGATGAACCGCGATCCGGAGGCCGGTTTCGCCCAGGACCGCGACAGCCGCCGCACGGAGCGCGTCCGGGCCCTGTTGACCCTCCTCGAAGCCCTGCCCGAGAGCGAGGACGACCCCCAGCGCGTGCGCCGCACGCTCCAGGCCGTCCGTAACGCCCAGCAGCGTGAGCGGTTTCTCGCCCAGCATGAGCCGCCCGCCGCCTCGCTCGCGCCGGCGGTCGCCTGGCGGCAGATCGCGGCGGTCGGCTTGGTGCTCGTGATGGGCCTGTCCCTGCTGTTGCCCGTGCTCAGCCGCAACCGCGCCGAGGCGCAGCGCATCGCCTGCGCGGCCAACCTCCAGACCGTCGGCCAGGCGTTCGGCAGCTACGCGGCCGACCACGACGGCGTCCTGCCGCGCGGCCACGTGCAGCCGGGCAGCCTCTGGTGGCTCGTCGGCGAGGCCGTCAGCGAAGCCACCGACAGCAAGCCGCCGCTGGTTCGCTCCAACTCCGCCCACCTCTACCTGCTCGTGCGCGGCGGACCGTATCTCGACCCCGACACGCTGGCCTGTCCCAGCAACCCCGACGCGCCGATCGGCCGCATGACGCGTCACGACCACGACTGGCATGCGCCGCGCGAGGTCTCCTACAGCTACCAGAACCAGTACACCGCCGAGCCGTGGCGCCTCGACGACCATCCCGACCTGGCGGTGCTCGCGGACAAGAACCCGCTTTTCGTGGCGCGCGAGGGGCGCGTGCTGTTCGATCACGAGGCGCCGGTCGACGCCCCCAGCCGCGGCCACGCCCGGCGCGGCCAGAACGTGCTGACCGTGGACGGGACGGTGAGCTGGACGGTGCGCCCGTTCATCTCGCGCTCGGCGACGCGCCGCGACGACAACATCTGGCTCGCCAACGGCATCCGCCAGTACAGCGGCAACGAGCAGCCGGACGGCCACGACGCATTTCTCGTGCCGTGACGGTCGCTTGCCCGTCTCGCGTGCACCGAGAGTGGTGGTCTACTTTGACGGGTGCCACGGCTTATCCGCGAAGCGGTAAGCCGT
>JBMCXL010000143.1:0-7437 GCA_048621015.1 Phycisphaeraceae bacterium | reverse complement strand
CACTAGACGACTGCACCGGTGCTGGTGTTCTGCGGGTTCCTGAACTCGTTGTGCTGAATGGTTCGATCTTCGCGCATGGCGCGCTCGAAGGCGGCCAGGAAGCGCTGCACGCGCAAGCCGTTCGCGGCGTCAGAGACGTTGGGCTCGCCTTGTCGGACGGTGGCGAGGAAGAAGTCGTACTGCTCGACGAACCCCAGATGCCCTCGCGTGGTCTGACTGCCGTTGATTTCGATCGTGGTGCGGTACAGGCCCCCCTCGGTGTACAGGCGCAGCGAGCCGGCGCCTTCGGGCTCCCACATCGAGCCGTCGATGCGTCCCTTGTCACCGACAATGCCGAACTGCGTATTCTCGTAGGTCTGCGACAGCTCGCTGAAAGCGATGCTGCCGCGCACGGCGTTTTCAAACTCCACGCAGGCGGTAACGGTCTCGGCAGGGCGGTCGGAAGGTTTGGGCGTTTTCATGCCTTGGGGGGCGCCGAACGCGGCGACGCGCTCGAAGTCAGCGCCGGCGAAGTGCATGAGCCCGTCGAGCTCGTGGATCATGCAGTCAAAGAACAGGCCGCACCGCCCGCGCCAGCCGTTCGCGGCGGTCACCGCCGGACCGCGGAACATGCGCGTCCAGACGACCGCCACCTCGCCCAGCTCGCCGGCGGCGATGAGCTGGTTCGCCTTGCGAATCAGCGGGCTGGAGCGGAACTCGAAGCCAATTTGCAGCACGGCTTCGCTCGCATCGGCAGTCTGCTTGATGCGCTGGGCCGAGGCGAGATCACTGGCCATCGGCTTCTCCAGCAACACGTGAATCCCGCGCTGCAGCGCCTCGACCGCCATCGACTCGTGCGTGTCCACCGGCGTGGCGACGACGACCGCGTCGAGGTTCGCTTCGGCCAGCATGCGCTGGTAATCATCGAAGCGCATCCGTGACGCGACCCCGTGCTCGTCGCCGACGCGCTCCAACGGCTCGGCCGCGGCATCGCACAGCGCCACGACCTGGCAGTCGTCGCGAGCCGCCAGCGCCCGCGCATGCGCGGCCCCTTGGCGCAGGCCCGTGATGCCGACGCACAGTGGTTGACTGATTCCCCGTCGACTCATCCCATCACTCCTCGTAGACAGCCGCGTGCCAGCCTTTGCCCGTTCGTCGCGCGGAACTCAACCGCTTGCGCTCGACATCGATGTCGCAGGCGCATCGAGCCATTCCATCTCCGCATGCGGCTCGCTGTGCACGGCGCGCAACCGGGCTGGTCGGCCACGTATCCAGAGCCGCTCCACCTCGATTCCATCCCAGCCTTCGGGCAGCGCGACCGACCAGCGCTGCCAGGACGCCGGTTCGCCGGGCCCCACGTGCAGGCCGGGCATGCCCAGCAGCAGCGATTCCAGCAGCGCGCCCGCCGCCGTCACAAACACCGTCACCGGTGGATTGACCGGTGGTGGCTTGGACGATCGCTGCGCGCGGTGCGTGGCGCGCGTGCTTTCCTTCCACTGGTCAAACGGCTCGACCATGCGCTGCATGAAGCCGTCCTGAAGCAGTTGGCGCGCCAACGCCCGCTTCCCGAACCGTGCCGCCCACGTGGTGAGCACTCCCGTCTCCATCGGCATGCCCGCGTAATCCGCTGCCATGTTATCCACATAGAAACGAAGCGTCGCGTCATCCACCTCGGCACTGTGGATGTACCCGCACTGGCTGTACGCCACCGGCACTTCCGGCGCGCCCCAGGCGTCGCCGGGCCGCCAGGCGTCGTGCTTGAGAATCACCCCGCTCGGTCCGTCCACCGGCAGCACGATCCGCTCGGCGAGCTCGGCCCAGGCGAGGTCGGCGTCCTCGCCGATACGTTTCGCCAGCGCCGTTGCCTCGCGCAGCAGGGAGATGGCGAGGATGTTGAAATGGGCATTGTTGTTGACGTTGACATTATGGCGCAGTTCGTCGGTCCCGGTCAGATGGCGCGCCTCATAGCCGCGCTCGGTGCGCACAAATCGGCTGGCCAGCCACTCGGCGGTTCCGGCGAGCACGGGCCAGGCCTGCTCGCGCAAGAAGCGCCGGTCGCCGGTGGCGTGGGCGTACTGGAGGAAGGCGAGCGCCACGTCGAGCGTGAAGTGGTGCTCAAGCACACCGCCGGTCGCCCAGGGCACGGTCAGTTCGTGGCCGGTGCTGCCGCTCTGGAGGGGAAACTGGATGCCGCGGTAGCCGTTGAGCGCGGCGTGGTGGCGCGCGGCGTCGACGCGCTGCGCGCGGTAATCGAGCATAGCACGCGCGGAAGGGGGGTCGGTCAACAGCGTCGGCGGGAGCATGAACGTCTCGGTGTCCCAGAAGACGTGACCTTCGTAGTGGCGGTGCTGACTGAGTGCAAAGGGCGCAACGCTGCAGGGCATCGAGGGATGAATGCTGCTGTGCAGGTAGAAGAACGCCGAGTCGACCATGTCCTGCCAGCGTGTCTCGGCGCCGATCAGTACGGGCCGGCCGCGCCAGAGCTGCGACCACGCCTGTTGATTGTCGCGCCGCAGCTCGTCAAAGCCGTGGTGAGCGGCGACCTCGAGCATGCGGCAGGCGTGCCAGTGCGGCTCGGCGTGCATGATCGAAGGGATCAGCGCGCCGACCTGGCGCAGCACGGCGGGCTGCACCGGTTTCGCCTCGAACCTGAACTCCTTGAGCTGAAGGTCCGCCTCCACGCCCCAGTCGTTGCGGCGCGTGCGCACTGCATCTCCGGGCACGCCATCAAGCGCCGCGCTGAACGCGGCGCCGCAGGTGCTGCATCCGCCGCGGCTTTCCCAGCAGAGCACGGCATCCGCGTTGCCCCTGGTCCAGGCGCGCAGCTTTTCCTCGCCCGGGAGCCCGCTCGGGTCCATCACCGCCTGCACGACCAGCTCGCACGGTCGGTCGACAGTGATGCGCACCTGCTGCATCACCAGGGAGGGAATCGGCCGGCAGCAGAAGGTGAGCACTTCGAGGCGCGCGGTGGTGCGCCCGTCGGTGAACGTCAGGTGCGTGGTCAGTTCACCACATGCGAAGTCGTAGCGCTGCTCGACGAATCGCACCAGGTCCGGGCGTTGCCACATCGACGTGTTGTCGATCATGAGCTCGGCGCTGAGCGGATACGGCGCGGGGACGATGGCCTCGACGCTGATGCGTCTGCTTTGCCCGACAAAGCCGTTGACCAGCGTGTGGCCGTCCAGGAGCGGGTTGGGAGGCAGGCGCAGCCCGATCAGGCCGTTGGCGAGGTAAGCGCGGGGGTGATCGGGCGCTGCGTCGGTTCTCTGGTGGTTTTTCACTGCGTGCTGCTTTTGAGGCAGGTTCGTCAAGTTATGTCGGGTGTGGACTGAAACGTCGCACTCGGTGGTTCGCCTGCTACTTGTTGAGGTGGCTCATATGTTGGCCTTTCGCTGGTGTGAACTGGCGCGCGTGCTCGCCGATGAAGTGGCAGATGAAGCTGCGCCGGAAGCGATTGTCGGTGGTGTTGGAGTGCGAGCCGTGGATGATCTTGCCGTCGAACAGCAGCACGTCGCCCGGCTGCATGTCGATGCCGACCTCCTCGGCGCCGGCGGGCATCCGCGTCTGGCCATGCGTGAAGGAGGTCGAGGGGTCGGCGGCTTCGATCGGCAGGAGGCCGAGCGCATGCGAGCCTGGCACGACGACCATCTGCCCGTTCGCGGCGTCGGTGACGTCCAGCGCGAGCCACGCGCCGAGCAGCGGTTCGATGGTGATGTACTGCTCATCCTGGTGCAGCCCCTGGCCGCGCGCGCCGGGTGGCTTGAAGTAGAGCATTGTCTGGTGCAGGCGCGGCCGGTCGTCCAGCAATTGCTGGACGACGGAGAGCAGGGCGGTGTTCTGGGCCCATTGCCCGGTTCGCTCGTCCCACTTGTGCATGTTGATCATGCGCGGGTAGCGGTTAAGTGGATCATTCGGATCGTCCGAGCGCCCCCCCATGTCGCCGGGCTTGCCGCCCTCCTCGCGGCGCCGCATGTAGTGCTCGGTCATCTCGCGCACCGTCTGCTCCGGGAAGAGCCCCGGCATGACGAGATAGCCCTGCTCCCGATATGTTTCCTTCTGTTCGTGGTCGAGTTGCATGGGGGTTATCGCCTTGGCGTCCTCATCCTGTAAAAGCATGTTCGAGTCGCAACCGATTCACGACGGCACGTGCGCCGCCTTCATTCCAGCCGGAGGACACGCATGGCGTAGCCTTCCAGTTGGAGGGTCAACTGATCGCCGTCGAGTGTTGTGCCATCGGCGGGCTCGGCGGTCCACTGGCGCCGCTCACCCTCCTTGAGGCGCAACACCTTGTTGATGCTGGCGTCCAGCGCCTTGGTGTCGAAGTCGAAGGTGACCTCCGCGGCGTCGCGGTTCCATGTGGCGAGCACGAGCAGGAGCTTGCCGTCGCGGGCCAGCAGCAGCCACTTGCACTGCTCGTCGCTGACCTCGAGCACGTCCTGCTCGTCCCAGAAGTTGATCACGCGGCAGTCGGGCTCGCCGTAGCCGAAATCGTACAGAGGCGTCGGCCGGCCGCTGCCGCCCCAGCCGAAGCTGGCGCGGAACTCGAACACCCAGCGCACGATGTTGTCGCCGGTGAGCGTGCAGGGGAAGTTGCCCGTCTGCCGGCCGTGCGACTGGGTGCGCAGCAGCTCGGGCGTGAACTTGGCCTGCATCGGCCCTTCGGCGCCCTGCTTCCATTCCAGGTCCACGTTCACCTTGTTCCACACCATGTAAGGCACGATGTGTGTGTTGGTCATGTGAAGGGTCATGTACTGGGGCGTGTAGGGCATGTAGAAGTGCTGATGCAACGTCCAGATGCGCTTCAGGTAGTCGCGCCGCGCCCACATGCCGGCCGACGGCTGAATCTGGCCGTTGGGCAGCTCGTAGGCGGCGGTCGTGATCGGGTCGCGGCCGAGGCGTGGGTTGGTGTTGTCAAAGTAGCAGCCGACACCACGGCGCAGCCACTGGGACGCGTGCCATGTGGCGAAGTCGCGGTAGCTTTCGGTCACCTGCGGCGCACCCGGGAACGCGCCGACATACGGCCAGCGCGCATCCTCCTCGGCGAGTGCTTCATACGGGTCGTCGAACCGTTCCAACGCCCGCATCCAGCCGCCGGACCACTCGCTGTAGTAGACCGGTGCCTCCTCGAGGCCTGAGCTGACACCCTTGAACTCCTCGAAGTAGACCGTCGTCGGCTGCGAGCGCCGGGCATCGCGATAGTTGCCGCTGAAGCGGTCGCGCACCTGGTCAGAGGGGTTCTCCGGCAGGTAACGGTCCTTGAAGTAAGCGTAATACTTCTGGTTGTCCGTCGGATACGCCAGGCGCGCGACCTGGCTGAGGTCCATGACCGAGTAGTCGCCGAAGGCCGGATGCTTCGAGCCGTACCGCGACAGGGCCTTGTAGCCCGGGCCGGGCATGGAGAACTCCGTCCGTTCGTCGCGGCCCATGAGCCGCCAGTTCTCCGGCATCGGCTTCGCCGGGCTGGCCATGAGACCGAACACGATCTTACGCTCCTCCTCCAGTGTGATCGGCTTCTGCACCAGGTTCACCTTCAGCGTCAGCGTCTCGCCCTCGCGGATCAGTTCCTGCGGCGGCACCGAGCGTTCCGGGTTCTGCGGCGCGTCCTCGTCCACGTCGATCACCCATCCCTTGTCGTTGTCCGCGAACCACGCCAGACCGCGCGCGTCGGCGCCGAGCCAGATGTACGGGTGGAAGTTCTGGTACCACGAGCCCACGGGATAGTCATAGCTGGTCCACACGCGACCTTCGCCCTGCGGCGCCGCGCCAGCGGGATTCGTGCGCAGCGTCGTGCTCTAGACGTGATACAGCGGCATCAGCGCATCGCGCAGCGGGATGCGCAGCGACAGGCTTTCGAGCGCCTCACCGTCCTGACCCGGCGCCAGCGTCAGTTCGATGCGCGCACAACCGTCCTCCTCAGTCGTGGTTCGCACGCGGGTGGTCACCGCCGAGTGTTCGGCCTTGCCCTCGTACACGACGTGGTCGTCCGCCTTCGAGACGAACCGGCCATTACCTTCCAACGGCGTCTGATCATTGGCCACCAGCTCGATCGGGCCGGTGAGCAACTCCTTGTAGTCTTCGTCGGCGTCCTGACCTTTCGCCTCGATCGAGGACCAGAAGCCCAGGCCCGTCATCTCGTAGCGGCGCAGCACCACGGCCACGGTGTCGCCGTCAATCTCGATCGGCTCGAACGGCGGCAGCACCTGGTCGGTCACGCCCATCCGCGTGGCTTGCCAGGGGAACAGCTTGTGCTGGAACTGCACCTCGATCGGCTCGTCGTAGCGGTTCAGACGCGCGGTGGCGGTGTAGGTGCCGGGGGCGAGCTCGGGCAGGTCGAACTGTTGCTCGGCCGGCGCCTCGCCCCACGAAACCGTCTCGCGCAACACCTGCTCGCCGTTTTCGTGGGTGAGCGTCAGCTCGGCGCTGCGGCTGCCGGCGTCCGCCTCGGCCAGCTCGCTCGGATCGAAGCGGGCGCGCAGCAACTGGTGCGACGGGTAATAGGCCAGGCGGAACGCCTGCTTCGGCTGCGGGCCCGTGATGACGTTCCAGGGCTGAGCCTCCTCGTAGTTCTCCGGCAGCGCCCAGCGCACGCTGTAGTCCAGCCATGTCTGCTGCTGCTCGGGGTCGGTGATGGTCAGGCGGAGGCTGTGCTGCGCGGTGGAGTGCAGGCGGGCGTCCGAGACGGCGAACTCGTATTCGGCGCTGTCCTCGGCCGGCAGCTCGAGCGTCTCGGTCTCGTCGATGCCCGGCATGTCGGTCGTGAACCCGTGCAGTTTCAGCCGCGCCTCGCGCGCCTCGCCGGGATTGACGATGCGCACGCGCACATTCGGCATCGCCCGCTCATAGAGCTGGCCCCACTCGTTGTCGCCGTACTCGCCCAATCGCTCGATGCGCACGACCGGCGCGTCGTCGGTCAGGCGCAGCCGCGTGTAGGATGAGAAGTTGCGGAAGCTGCCCATCCGTCGCATGTAGGTGGCTTGGGCCCACGGGCGCTTGTAGTTGCGCGCCACCAGTAGGCCGATCTTCCGGCCGATCACGTCGCCGGTGATGCCGAAGTCTGTCAGCGGCACGCTCAGCTCCGCGATCCAGCGGTTTGTGTGTTCGTCAATCTGGTTGGCCATCTCCCACGAGCCGTTCCAGCCCTGGTCCGAGCCGGACTGGGCATGCACGATGTCGAAGATCGCGCCGGCCGAGTTGGCGATCATCTGGTACTGCGTGTCGGGGTCCTCGGCATCGGCGACACGAACGGCCTCGTCATCGGCGCGCTCGTCGGTACCATCCTGGGGATGTTCCTCGTGCGCGGGGACTGGAAGGCGTACGCCAACACCATCTTCGAGGGGATGACTCAGCGCGTCGCCGCGACCGCGATCGTGGCGTGGCTGTGGGCGGGCATGTTCGCCGAGACCCTGCAGGTCGGCGGGTTCGTCGAGGGACTCATCTTCGCCGCCGACGCCCTGAACG
>JBMCXL010000142.1:0-7515 GCA_048621015.1 Phycisphaeraceae bacterium | reverse complement strand
ATGGCGGATGGTTCTGTTCGAGCTTCACCGCGCGAGCATGACCTGCCGACTTCCAGCGTCACCGGCGCCGCCCCCGAACCTGTAAACGATCGCGGCGGAAATCCATCCGCCATCCGCCATTCACCATCCGCCATAGCGCGACTATATCATGCGCCAGCGATGTCCGACGAACGATTCATGCAGCAGGCCCTCGACCTCGCCGGCCGCGGCCGCGGCTGGGTGGAGCCGAACCCCATGGTCGGTGCCGTGATCGTGCGCGGCGGCGAGGTGATCGGCTCGGGCTGGCATCGCCAGTGCGGCGGCCCGCACGCGGAAATCGAGGCGCTGGGCGACTGCCAACAGCGCGGCCACGACCCGGCGGGCGCGACCATGTACGTCTCGCTCGAACCCTGCACCCACCACGGCCGCACACCGCCCTGCACCGATGCGCTGCTGGAGGCGAAACTCGCGCGCGTCGTCATCGCCATGGTCGATCCCTTCGAGCGCGTGGCCGGCGAAGGCATCCGCCGCCTGCGCGAAGCGGGCATCGAGGTCACGCTCGGCATCGGCGAAGCTCAGGCGCACGACCTGAACGCCCCCTTCATCAAGCGCCAGACCACCGGCCTGCCGTGGGTCATCCTCAAGTGGGCCCAGAGCCTCGACGGCCGCACCGCGACGCGCACCGGCCGAAGCCAGTGGATCAGCAACGAAGCGTCGCGCCGGCGCGTGCACGAATGGCGCGGCCGCGTCGACGTGATCATGGCCGGCATCGGCACCGTCCTCGCCGACGATCCGCAGCTCACCGCGCGCGACGTCGAGCTCCGCCGCGTGGCGCACCGCGTCGTGGTCGATCCCGACCTCCGCCTGCCCGAACACGCGCGCCTCGTCGAAGCGCTTGGCAACGACCATCCCCCGGTCACCCTCGCCATCCGGCAAGCACTCATCGACGCCCACGACCCGCGCATCCTCGACTGGGAAGCGCGCGGCGTGGGCATCATCGGCCTGCCGCTGCGCGACGCGCGCGATCCCGGCCACCTCGATCTCGAACCGCTCATGCGCGAGCTGACCCAACGCCACGAAGCCACCAACATCCTCGTCGAAGGCGGCGCCGCGCTGCACGGAAGGCTCATCGAGCAGGGCCTCGCCGACCAGCTCCTCGCCTTCATCGCGCCCAGGCTCATGGGCGACGAAGCCGCGCTGCCCGCGGTGCGCGGCCTCGTGTGCGAAACACTCGACGATCTCAGCGAACTTTCACTCCACCACGTCGAACAACTCGACGACGATGTGCTGCTTGATTACCGGGTGAAGTGAGTTTCAAGTTTCAGGTTTCAAGTTCCAAGTTGCGGAGACGGCGGCGAAGCCGCCGAACAACTTGAAACTTGAAACCTGGAACTTGAAACTGTTTTCACGCTTCATCAACCACAATCCGGTTCCCGTGCACTTCGACGACGCGCACCTGCTGGCCGGGTTGAATCCACTGGCCGTAGGAGACCACGTCCACGATCTGGCCGTCGATCTCGGCGCGGCCGGAGGGACGCAGACCCGTCGTCACCGTGCCGGTGTCACCGACCTGGATGCGCCCTTCGCCAAGCATCTCATCACCGCTGACCGATAGCATCGGGCCCGCGCCCGCCATCGCCGCGCCGGCGGACACCTCGGCGCGCTGCTGCGCGGCGTCCAGCACCAGCCGGTTCAACAGCGGCACGTTGCCGAACTGGCGCGCGATCACATAAATGCCCACGAAGCTGAGAAACACGCCCACCAGCAGAAAGATCGCCGACTCGACCACCTCGTTCCACGTCTGCGGCCCCGGCACGCCCGGTGTGCCGCCACCGCTCGGTACCGCGCTGAGCACCAGCCCCGCGAACATCATGATCAGCCCCGTAATGCCCAGCACACCGAAGCCCGGCACGAACGCCAGCTCCGTGATCAATAAGCCCAGCCCGATGAAGAACACCAGCACGTGCCACCACTCGGCCATGCCGACCACGAACGGCGCCCCGAGCAGCGCCAGCAGCGCCACCCCAGCCACCGCACCACCCAGGCCCAGGCCCGGACTCTGAAACTCGAAGAACAACCCCAGCAGCAGCGCGATCACCAGCACCGCACGCACGATCGGGTTCACCAGGAAGCCCGCCAGGTTCTCCGACCACGTCTGGCCGACGTGCTGCACGTTGCCCGCCTTGAAGTGTTGACTGAGTTGCGTGGCGTTGGAGATGGTCGCCTGCGACAGGCTGATGTCCTCGGCGCGCGTCTGGTTGAGCGTCAGCAGCGTGCGGCCGTCGTGCACCCGACCCTGCGGCAGCGTCGCGCCGCTGGGCAGTTGCGAAACCGGCTGCCACTGGCCGCGCGCCTGCGCCGTGGCGATCTCGCAGTTGGGCACGGCGATGTCCCATTGCGTCTGGCCGCCCGAGCCGCTCTGCCCGCGGAACAGGCTCGACAGCCCGGTGCCGCTGCCGCGCACGCTGCGCCGCACGTCCTCGTTCGCCTCGTCGATGGACATGCCGCCGACCATCACGCGGTAGTCGGCCTGGTTGACCAGCCGCCGCTCGCCCGTGGTCGGGTTCTCGATGTAATAAAGCTCCACGCCCAGCACGCACATCGCGTGGAACAGCGAATAGTCGTAGCCGTTGTCGCGCGCGTTGTCGCGAAATTCTTCGAGGATCGGCGTCAACTGCTTGGCGCGCTCGGTGGGCGGCAGGTCGGAGCCCGGCAGGATCGGCGCGCAGTCGCCCGTGGCCGAGGCCGGGCTCATCACCATCTGGTCGCACGCCGAGCCGATCAGGATGCCTGCCGAATATGCCTCGTTGTTGACCCACGCAACGGTCGGGACGGGGATGGTCTTGATGTACTTGCTGATGTCCAGCGCGCTTTTCACCACGCCGCCGGGCGTGTCCAGTTCGAGCACGATGATCGAAGCGCCCTGGTTGAGGGCGCGCTCGACGCGGCGCTCGAGGCTTTCGAGCGTGAAGTCGTAGATCGTGCCCTCGATGCGGATGATCGCGACGTTGGCGCCGCTGGGCAGGGCGCTGCCGCGGCGCGACTGCCCGGCCGCGGGCGGGGCGCTGGGCGCGGGCGCCTCGGCGGCGTCGGGCGCTGCCTCTTCCTCCGCCGGTGTGGGCGCGGCCTGCTCGTTCTCCGTCGGCGTCTCCGGCTGCTGCTCCTGCTGCTGCGCAGCAACGCCGAGCGGCAACGTCACACTCAGGCTCAACACCGCCAGCCACGCCAGCCACAGCGCCGGCCGCCGGCGCATCGCGGGGGGTTGCTCGGGTCCGCTCGCGGGGGGGCGTGAAAGATCTGGATTCATCACGCCCGATTATAGAACCGCCGCCACGTCCGGCTGTGGGGATTTCTCGGAGACGGGAAGCGAGCGGCCCCGCGCCCCGCGCGCCAGCCGGCCCGTCCTCGGGCCGGTCAGCCTGAACACCGGCAAGGCGCCATCGTGGTCGCAGGCGATGACCGGCCCCGGGACGGGCCGGCTCGCTCATGCGCCGCCGCGACGCGGCCGCGTTGCAACCTGTCGCTCATGCCGGTATCAAAGCGGGTTGTCGGCTCGTCCTGATCCCGGTATCCGAAGGGAAAGATCCACCATGCCCGCTCAACCCATCCGCGTCACCGTCTGGCACGAGTACCACCACGAAAAGAAAAACGCCAGGGTCGCCGAGCTCTACCCCGACGGCATGCACGCCGCGATGAAAAGCGCCATCGAGGAATATCTCGGCAGCCAGGTCCAGGTGCGCACCGCCACGCTCGAAGAGCCCGAGCACGGCCTGACCGATGAAGTGCTCGCCAACACCGACGTGCTCACCTGGTGGGGCCACGCGCGCCACAAGGACGTGCGCGACGACATCGTCGAGAAAGTCCACCAGCGCGTGCTCGAAGGCATGGGCCTGGTCGTGCTGCACTCCGGCCACTTCTCCAAGATCTTCAAGAAGCTGATGGGCACCACCTGCGCGCTGTGGTGGCGCGAGGCCGCGGAGAAGGAGCGCATCTGGTGCGTCCGCCCGGGTCATCCGATCACCGACGGCCTGGAAGACGAATACATCGAGCTCGACCACGTCGAGATGTACGGCGAATACTTCGACATCCCCCAACCCGACGAACTCATCTTCATCAGTTGGTTCGAAGGCGGCGAGGTGTTCCGCTCCGGCGCGGTCTGGCATCGCGGCAAGGGCAAGATCTTTTACTGGCGCCCCGGCCACGAGACGTTCCCGCTCTATCACCACAAGGACGTGCGCCGCGTGCTGGCCAACGGCGTGAAATACGTCGCGCCGGATTCGACCGCCCCCGTGCGCATCACCGGCCGCAACCGCAAGAAAGAAGACGCGCTGAGCCCCATCGCCAGCGCCCACGAAGTGGACCCCACCCTCCACGCCTGAACCAGAACAAGCGCCCCCGCACCCATACGAAGCGCCGCGGCTCCGCCGCGCTTCCGCGCAGTAACGCCGCGCGCTTCATCATTCCGTCTCAACGCTCACCGCGCTCGCGTCGTGACGCACCATGTGCACGTCGCGCTGCGGAAACGGAATCGTAATGCCCGCTTCATCCAGCGCGGCTTTCACATCGCGAATCGCCCGCGCCCGCACGTTCCACAGCTCCGCCGTCGGCGCCCAGACCCGTGCGCTCCAGTTGATCGACGAGTCGGCCAGCTCCAGCAGCATCACCTGAGGTTCGTGCTCGGTGTCCCGGCCTTCGACCTGGCTCAACGCGTCAAAGATCACCTGCTGCGCCCGGTCGAGATCGGTGTCGTACGCCACGCCCACGTTGAAATCGGCGCGGCGCACCGGGTGATACGAGAGGTTTTCAATGGTCGAGCCGAAGATCTGCGCGTTCGGCAGGATGATGCGCCGGTTGTCGAACGTGTCCATCTGCGTGAAGAACAGCTCGATCTCGGTGATCGTGCCCAGCTCGCCGGCGACCTCGACCACATCGCCGACCTTGAACGGCCGAAACGCCAGCAGCATCACGCCCGCCGCGAAGTTGCTCAGCGTCCCTTGAAACGCCAGGCCGACCGCCAGACCCAGCGCCGCGATCAGCGCCGCGACGCTCGTCGCCTCGATACCGAACAGCTTCAGCGCGATCAGCGCCGCCACCACCATGACCGCCCACCGCGCGAGCTGCGCGAAGAACAGCGTCAGTGTCGTGTCGAACTTCGCCCGCGCCAGCGACGCCGCCACCGCGCGGCGCACCCACATGCCCGCGAACCACGCCGCGGCCAGCAGCGCCAGCACGCCGATTGGCTTCATCAAGGCGATGACCCACCACCCGTTTGCGCTCCACCATTCGTTCATCGCGCCACCCCTTTCCTGTTCACCCGGCTGCGCCCCACGGAACCGGGCGCTGCACAGTGTAATGCAGCGTCCGCCGCCGCATCGGATCTCGCTTCAGCCCGGCCGCGGAATCCGGGGCCGCCGCTGCCTTCCGCCATCGGGGCCGTGCAAAGAAAAACCCGCCGGCGTGGCCGACGGGTTCGGGCAAGAGCGGCATGGCGGTTGGCGAATGGAATCGTGTCGGTCGACCACCCTCGGCTTACGCCAGGCCTTCTTCCTCCATCAACCGCTGGAGCGCGGTTTCGAGCCTGCCGGGCGTGTCGTAGCGGCCGCTTTCGATCTCGGCGCGAACGCGCTCCACCACGTCCTGGCGCACGTCAGGCAGTTCGTGGATCTTGCTCAACAGCTGCGCGGTCCGCGACAGCTCCACGTGGTCGCGGCCGCGGGCCTGCTCGGTCGCCTCGGGCACCCGCGGGGGTGTCTTTCCAGCGCGGCCCAGGGCGGCAGGGCCGGGGCGTCCGATCGGGGAAATGTCACTCATCGCAGGCTCCTCATGGGACCAGAAACGGCTCGGGTCACCGCCGGGCGCAGACCCCTTGTCCACCCGGTCGCGGCCACCCTGCCGAGCGCGGCCCGCGTCGCTTGCATTTCTAATATCGCCCAAGCCTTCGCGCCGGCTTGAAGATATGAGCCCCCCGGTGAATAACGAATTAAAAACCACCCACTCAAGGGCTTATCAATTTTACCCTTCTCCCGCGTCCGGTAATCAGGCCCACAACATCACTGGCCGCGATCAGACCCCATGCACAGCTTTTCCACAAGGTATCCACAGGGCGCCAAACCCCCGCATCCGCCCGCCCGCGCCGGTCGGCCGGCCATCGCCGCGTCCGAAAAAATCAACGCGAGCCAGAATCCATCCCGATTCCGCACCGCACACCCCCGGCCCCGGCCACGTGAATTCTGGCCGACATCCGCCGCAATCGCCCACCGCCGAACCCGGTTTTATCACAAAACCACCTCGACATGAATCACGTTCATACCACGGGTATTCACTTAGTCGAAGAATCCGTCGAAGGAGTCGTCGAAGGATCGGCAGAGCCCCGCCGCGCCTGGGTAATCGCCCACGCCACGTCCGCCGCCTGCTGGTTCTCCCGCACGTCATGCACGCGCAGCAGCCGCACCCCCGCCGCCACCGCCAGGGCCGTGGTCGCGCACGTCCCGCCCACGCGCTGGTCCGACGATGTGCCCGTCGCCGGGCTCACCTTCCCGATCATGCCCTTGCGGCTGGCGCCCAGCAGCACCAGATACCCGCTCGCCACGAACTGATCGAGATGCGCCAGCAGCGCCAGGTTGTGCGCGACCGTCTTGCCGAAGCCGATGCCCGGGTCGATCACGATCCGCTCCGCCAGCACGCCCGCCTGCCGCGCCGCCTCGGCCCGCTCCAGGAGAAACCGGCGCACCTCCGCCACCACGTCCTGGTAGGTCGGGTTCGCCTGCATCGTCTCGGGCGTGCCCTGCATGTGCATCAGCACGATCGGCAGCCCGCGCTCCGCGGCGAGCGCGAACATCGCCGGGTCGTCCCGGCCGGCGGTCACATCGTTGAGGATCGCCGCCCCCGCGTCGACCGCCGGCTCGGCCACGGCACGCAAGGTCGTGTCGATGCTGATCGCCACCTCCGGATGGTCCGCATCGAGCCCGGCGCGCAACTCACGGATCACCGGCAGCACGCGCTCGCACTGCGTGTCGACCGGCAACCGTTCGGCACCGGGGCGCGTCGATTCGCCGCCGACGTCGATGATCACCGCGCCCGCTTCCGCCATCGCCAGACCGTGCCGCACCGCCGCGTCGACGCGCCCGTACCGGCCGCCGTCGGAGAAGCTGTCCGGCGTGACGTTGAGAATCCCCATCAACCGGGGCCGATCGAGCGGGATGGCCGCGTTGTTCGGCAGTTGAAGCTGCATGATGTCCAGTGTACGCCGTTGGAGAAGGGATGTTGATTGTCGATTGCCGATCGGACGGGTGAGTCTGTGAACTCCGCGGGTCGGCGGAAGGCAAATTTGAGAACGCAGATGAACGCAGATGGGCCGCGGATGAACGCGGACAGGAATGCGATAAGAAAACAATCAAAGATTCATCTGCGTTCATCGGCGAGACATCCGCGTTCATCGGCGTTCTCTGCCACCGTCCATGCGCAGCAAAACCCCCGGCGCACGCGGCAGCGCGCACCGGGGGCGATTGCACCATTGGTCACGGCAACGCCGTAACA
>JBMCXL010000141.1:0-7536 GCA_048621015.1 Phycisphaeraceae bacterium | reverse complement strand
CTGCGGCGCGCCGTTGATCGTCCGCCAGCCAGCGCGACAACGTTGCCGCCAACGGTTCGACCGCGGTGGGCACCGCTTCGCCCACGCCCGCTTCCACGATGGGGCCGTGTATGCTCACCTGGTCCGAGATCACCACCGGCGTGCCCGCCGCCAGCGCCTCGATCACCGCGATGCCGAAGTTCTCGTGATACGACGGCAGCACGAACAGGTCCGCATCCACCAGCGCGGCCAGCTTCGTCTCGTCGTGCAGCATGCCCGTGAAGATGACGCGCGCCTGAAGCTGATATTTTGCGATCTCCGCATCGAGTCGGCGACGGTAGGCCGGTTCCACCGGCCCGGCCAGCGCCAGCATCGGCGCCTGTCGATCGGGCGCGTCCAGCCGCGCCAGCGCCGGCAGCAGCAGATCGAGTCCTTTCTTGTAATGCAGCCGCGACAGAAACAGCAGCAGCGGCCGGTCCGGTGGGATGTGGTGTTGCTGACGAAACGCGCCGGTGCGCGGCAGGGTGTCGAATGCCGCCAGGTCGATGCCGTTGGGTTCGACAATGGCGGGCGGCGTCAGCGCCAGGCGCTGGCGCGTCTGCGCTTCGGCCGTGCTGGTGAAATGCAGCGCGGCGGCGCGGTTCAGGTGGCGGCGCAGGCGCAGCGCCAGGTAGAGCTGTTTCTTCCATCGGCGCTGGCGCAGGCTCCACGGATCGAGCATGCCGTGCGGGGAGATGACATACGCCGCGCCGCGCGCGTGCGCGAGGCGCGCCGCTTCGTGCTGGATCTGCTCCCAAAGGGCGTGGATGTGCACCACGTCCGCCTCGTCGATGGCACGGCGCAGCGTGGGCGCCAGATCGGCGTGCCGGCCGCGCGGACCGTGCACCGGGCCGACGGCGTGCACGGTGATGCCGGCGTTCTGGAGTTGATCGACCGCGCGCAGGTCCGCGCCGGCGGTATGCGTGGTCACGATCGACACGGCCGCACCGTGTTGCGCGAGGGCGGTGGCGAGACCGAGCAGCGCGGTTGCCGTGCCGCCGCCGAGCGGATCGATTCCGGAGGTGACATGGACCACGCGCATGGCGTGATGGTACCATCTGCGGGCATTGGGTCGTGGTTTGGCGCGCGGCACGATCATCGGCAGCGAGCATGAGCGAGAAGACGGCCTCGAATCATCGTGATCCGCATTCGTCGGTGGCCGCGCCGGATGAGCACAAGGCTGCGCTCGAGCCGCGCGATCCGCGCGCCGAGGCGCTGGCCGCGGAGCTGGAGCCGGCGCGTCAACCGCCTGGTGATTGGCCGGCGGTGGGGTCGGTGCCGGTGTCAGTGCTCGTGCCGACGCTGCGCGAGGCGGCGAACATCGGCGCGTGTCTGCGGCATCTGAGCTGGGCAGAGCAGATCGTGGTGGTCGATTCGCATTCGACCGACATGACCGGGCCGATCGCGCAGGCGTTCGGCGCCGAGCTCTATCAATTCACGCTGTCGCCCGCCGGCTGGCCGAAGAAGCGCAACTGGGCGCTGGCGCACGTGCCGTGGCGGCATGAATGGGTGCTGGTCATGGATGCTGACGAGCACGTGACGCCCGCGCTGGCGCGCGAGATCGAGGCGGTCGTCACGCGCGAAAGCGACGACGGCTGCACGGGCTACTGGGTGAATCGGCGCTTCATGTTTCTCGGGCGATGGATTCGCCATTGCGGTTATTACCCGTCGTGGAATCTGCGGTTGTTCAAGCATCGCGTCGGGCGATACGAGCGCATTGGTGAGCTGCACGACACCGACTCGGGCGACAATGAGATTCACGAGCATGTCGTGCTCGCCGAGGGCAAGGCCGGGCGGTTGCGGCATGACTTCCTGCACTATGCGTACCCGGACCTGAGCACGTGGGTCGAGAAGCACAACCGCTACTCGTCATGGGAGGCCCAGGTCATGCAGGCCGGGTTGAAAGGCGGGTTTCAGGCGTCGCTTTTCGGTGGGCCGATCGCGCGGCGACGGTGGTTGAAGCAGAAGGCGATGCACCTGCCGATGCGCCCGACGCTGCGCTTTCTGTACCATTACGTGTTTCGCCTCGGCTTTCTGGACGGCTATCCCGGCTACTGCCTCGCGCGGCTGCTGGGGTGGTACGAGTTTCTTTCGATCGCCAAGTATCGCGAGCTGCGCCGGAAGCGGCGCGATGCACCGCCCTCGAGCGAGGATGATTCATGAGCCGCGTCGACTCCCCGGAGCCGCGCTTCGAGCAGCGCCACGCGAGCACGTGGAGCGCGGGCACGCAACTGCGCCGGCTCCTGTGGGCGCTGGTGCAGGCGACGCTGTTTCGCTGGTCGTTTCACACGATGAACGGCTGGCGCGCGCTGCTGCTGCGCCGCTTCGGGGCGAAGGTGGGGCGCGCGTGTGTCATTCGGCGGACCGTGAACATCGAGATGCCGTGGCACCTGGACATGGCCGACCACGTCTGCCTCGGCGATCACTGCATCCTCTACTGTCTCGGGCCAGTGAAGATTCACCCGCGCGTGACGATCAGCCAGTACTCGCACCTGTGCGCCGGCACGCACGACCACACGCGGCGCGACCTGCCGCTGGTGACGGCGCCGATCGAGATCGAGTCGGAGGTGTGGATCGGCGCGG
The DNA here is from genome assembly GCA_048621015.1 of Phycisphaeraceae bacterium. Lineage (GTDB taxonomy): Bacteria > Planctomycetota > Phycisphaerae > Phycisphaerales > Phycisphaeraceae > JBMCXL01. The sequence continues at coordinate 4,935 of JBMCXL010000141.1, read as the reverse complement.
ACGTGTTCGTCGGCCCGGGCGTGCGCATCGGGCAGCGCAGCGTGGTGGGCGCGCGGGCGAGCGTGTTCAAGGATCTGCCGGCCGACCAGGTCTGCGTCGGCACACCCGCGCGGCCGATCAAGCCGCGCGTGCTTGAGTAGCACATGCTTCACTGAAGCGCGATGCCCGCGCTCTCAACGCCCCTCCGTCGGGGGAGTGGGGTTGAGGGCTGTGAAACAAGCGCTTAGAAGCTGTTTCACAGCGACCCATTTGGCGTTCAAGCCGCGGGGTTCGCGGACTCACCCCGCGGCTTGGCTTGTGAGACAGTTTCTTAGCAGCGCGCTCGAAGTGGGTTCGGCGCCGTGCGAAGCCGCAAGCGGCTGTTTATGACGCGGCGGACTGGGGGAGGCGCGGGCGTTCGCCGGGCGCGGGTGGGGCGGGGGCGGCGGCGGGTTGGCGCTGGTCTTCGGGGTAGGTGATGCGCGCGTGGTAGATGGCGCAGAGCGTCTTGGTGATGGCCGCCTCGATGCGGTGCAGCTCTTTGAGCGTGAGGTTCGACTCGTCGAACTGGCCGTCCATCAGCCGCTTCATCGCGATGTTGTGCACGATCTGCTCGAGGCGCACCGGCGTGGGCTCGGCGAGGCTGCGCGCGGCGGCTTCGATGGAGTCGCACAGCAGCAGGATGGCCGCTTCGCGCGTCTGCGGCTTGGGGCCGGCGTAGCGGAACTCGAACTCGCTCGGGCCGGGCGCGGCTTCAGCTTCCTTCTGCTTGCGCGCGGCGTGGTAGAAGTATTCGACGAGCGTGGTGCCGTGGTGCGACTCGATGAAGTGGCGGATCGTTTGCGGCAGGCGATACTCGCGCGCCATCTCGATGCCGTCCTTCACGTGGCCGACGATGATCAGCAGCGACATCGCGGGCGAGAGCTTGGCGTGGCGGTTGGGTCCGCCGGCCTGGTTTTCGATGAAGTAGCCGGGCTTGTTGATCTTGCCGACGTCGTGATACATCGCGCCGACGCGGCAGAGCAGGCCGTCGCCGCCGATCGCTTCCGCGGCGGACTCGGCCATGTCCGCGATGCGCAGCGAGTGCTGATACGTGCCGGGCGCTTCCTGGGCGAGGCGCTGGAGCAGGGGATGGGAGGCGTCGTTGAGCTCCTTGAGCGTCATCGCGGTGTTGACCTTGAAGATCCGCTCGATGGCGGGCAGCACGCCCTGCACGAGCAGGCCGGTGAACACGCCGGTGAGCAGCGCGAACAGGCTGTCGAGGCCGATGCGCTGAAGCACGCCGTCGAGGTGCATCGAGCGCTCGGTGAAGGCGACCAGGAGCGTGACCGCGCCCATGGCGGCGCCGCTCCAGGCGCCGACGAGGACGATGCTGGAGCGATTGCGCACCTCGCGCAGCAGCATCACCGCCACGCCCACGCCGGTCATCAGCACCAGCGCGAAGCTGATCGGCAGTTGCAGGCTGACCATGACGATCGCCGCGTGCAGCGCACCGACGGCGAGCGCGAAGCGCTGGTCGTAGGCGATGGTGAGCACGATCGCGGCCAGCAGCGTGGGGAAAATCGCGGTGAGATATAGCACGCCCGGATAGAGCTGGGTCAGTCCGACGGCCAGCGCCTGGCAGAGCACCAGCAGGCCGGTGATCGCCAGCCCGCGCAGCGGATTGCGCGCGATGCGGTGGTTGTAGTTGAAGATGTAGAGCCACAGGCCCGCGGCCAGCGCGATCATCATCGTCGCCAAGCCCGCGTGATGCAGCCAGCGCTCGGTGGTGGACTGCTGCGCCTCGAAGGCGCGCTGTTCGGCGTCGAGCAGGTCCAGATCGTTGCCGTCGAGCTTGGCGCCGGCGGGGATGAGCACGCTGTTGGCGTCGTGGCGGGTGAGCACGGGCTCGACGGCCTCGGCGGCGGCGTCGCGCCGGTCGGCGGTGATGCGCTGCGCTTCGGTGTTGAACACGTACGTCGGCTGGAGGCGCTGCATCACCATCGCGACGATGGTTTCGCGCAGCTCGGTCGGGAAAGGCGTCGCCTCGCGGCGGACGATGCCGCGCACCGCCGGGTCGTCGAGGCTGTAGAGCACGTTGCCGTAGCGGACCTGCTCCTGCTCCTCGCCGGGGCCGGGGTCGGGATGGCGGATCGCGATGTGCCCGGCGCCGCGCGGCGGCCGGCGCAGGATCGCCTGGTCGAACAGCTCGCGCCGGAAACGCTCCGCCAGCGCGTTCCACTGCTCCAGCGAACGCTCGCCTTCACCGTCCGCCTGCTTGTAGCTCTGCAGCGCGGCCAGGCCCTCGCGCGTGAGGTTCACCTGCTCACGGTAGTGACTGGGAATCTCCTCGACCGTCTGGTAGTCGGCCAGCGCCATGAGCCCGTCGAACTGCTCGCGCAGCGTCGTGAGATATTCACGATTGGCCACGTAAAGCTGCGGCTCGCTGTCGCGCGCCTGCTCGCGCTGCTCCTCGCTCGCTTCCGGATCGACCGCCTCGAACGGCACGCGGCTGACCACCGGCTCGGTGACGCGCTGGTCCATCTGGTAGCGGTAACGCCGATCGGTCATCACCGGCAGCGCGATCAACGTGGCGAGCAGCGCCAGCGCCGCGGCATAACCCACCGCCCACGCGGCCTGCCGGCGGCGCGGGAAGCGCGCCCAGCGCGGCGCCGACCGCGGCATGTTGCGACGCACCTCGCGCCGGCGCGCTGTTCTGGTCTTGCCGTTGGCCATGGTGGGGGTGTGGTGGTGTGTCGCCGAAGCTGAAGATTACGGCGTCGGAGCCGCCCTCAAGGTTGGTGCGCGCGGTCGCGCCCTGCGCCTGCGGATTCTACCCGGCCTGCCGCCGGTTGCCATGGGTTTTCATGCCGAAGCGCTAAATCTTCCTCTCGCCTGTCGTGCCGCCTTGCTTCCTCACGCTCCCGGGGGCCGTTGGGCCCTGGCGATTTGTTGGCGCCGCGTCGGGCTGGTCAGGCGTCGGTTGTCGGCGGCTCGCTGTCAGTCAACTCTTCGTCAGCGCGAGGGTTATTGCGCAGCTGCTGCGCCGGATGCTGGTTGTAGGCGCTCAGCACGCGCTGCACGAGGTTGTGGCGGACGATGTCGGTCGGCTCCAGCGCCACCATGGCCACGCCCCGGGTGCGGCGCAGGCGGTGGATCGCGTCGACCAGGCCGGACTCGCGCGGGTCTTCCAGGTCGATCTGCGAGGTGTCGCCGGTGACGATCATCTTGCTGTTGTGGCCCAGGCGCGTCAGGAACATCAGCATCTGGCCCTTGGTCGTGTTCTGGGCCTCGTCCAGGATGATCAGCGCGTCGTTGAGCGTGCGGCCGCGCATGAACGCCAGCGGGACGATCTCGATCAGGTCGCAGGCCATGTAGCGCTGGATCTGGTCGAAGTCCATCATGTCGTGCAGGGCGTCGAGCAGGGGGCGCAGGTAGGGGTTGACCTTTTCCTGCATGGAGCCGGGCAGGAAGCCGAGCTTCTCGCCCGCTTCGACGGCGGGGCGGACGAGCACGAGCTTGCGCACGTCGCCGCGCTTGAGCATGGCGACGGCGGCGGCGACGGCGACGTAGGTCTTGCCGGTGCCGGCGGGACCGGTGCAGAGGGTCAGGTCGTGGTTCAGCAGGGTGTCGAGGTAGGCCGTCTGGCCGTCGGTGAGCGGCTTGATGCGCTTGCCGGGGAGGTAGACGTCCAGGTGGTCGCCGGGCGCGGCGGGCGCAGGCTGGCGGTCGCCGTTGCGGCTGGCGTGGCCGCGCCGGTCCTGCGCCTCGGTGGCGGTGATCGTTTCCAGCAGGGCTCGGCGGTCCATGGGCGTGTCGTTCCGTGCCGCGTCGTCGAGTCGCTCGAGCACGTCCGCCGCCCGGCCGACGGCGTCACTGCCGCCGCTGAGACGAAGCGACCCGTTCCGGGCCGTGATCTTCACCCCCAGCGTTTCACGGATGATCTTGAGGTTCCGCTCGCCCGCCCCGGTGACGCCGAGGCGCTGCTCGCCATGCGGAAGGCGGATCGTCAACTCCAAAGTGTGCAGACTCCCTTGAATCGAGTGCGGGTCGCGTCGCGGCAGCGGACCGGCCGCTGCCTCGAACCTTATTTTACGCCTGAAAGTGGCGGCGGATGACTGTTTTGAAAAGCGATTTCGCGGTCGCCTGTTTTATCGACCGGATGGGGCCTGCGGATCAGGTCCGCCCTCCCGCTAGCCGGGCCGTCCCCCGCGAGCCGGGCCGTCCCCGGCCCGGACGTCTCCAGCGACCGGGAGCGCTACTGGTATTCAGGCCGTCCGGGCCAGGGACGGCCCGGCTCGCTAGCGATCCGCCCAGATGCGGCGGACGCGGTCTTCGCTGCTGGGCAGGATCACCCGGCCGTCGGCCATATGACGTTGCACGAGCCGCCCCTCGGCATCGTAGCGCGAGACCTGCTCGCCCTGGTCCGGGGCTGGCCGCTGGATGACGCGGTAGCCGCCGTCGTCGATCGGCTCGACGCGGATCCTGCGCAGGCCGAGCTGGCTGGTCTTGGGGTAGTAAGTGTAGAAGGCCATCGTCACCTCCCGGTCGCGCGGCAGCAGGGCGGGCAGCAGGTGCAGGTCCACCTGCGAGAGGTACGCCTCGGGCAACTGCCGCCACTGGTCGCGGTCCAGCTCGTTCGGCCCTTCGCGGCTGACGGTCAGTTCCTGACGGGAGCGCACGCCGGTGTTCACCCACGCTTCGACACTGCGCACCTGTTCGCGGTCGGGCAGCTCCGACTCCAGCTCGTCCTTGTCGCGCCGCGCCGAGCGGATCGACCACAGTTCCGTGGTGCCGCTGGTCGAGGCGAACAGTTCACTGACCGTGTCGAGGATGCCCGTGTCGGTGACCAGGCGCTGGGCGATCTCGATGCGGATGCCGGGGTGGCCGAGCATCTCGGCCTGCGCCTGGCGGATGTGGATGTGGCCCACGTCCTCGCCGTCCTCCACGATGCGCAGCCACTGCGACGGCACGAGA
>JBMCXL010000140.1:0-7586 GCA_048621015.1 Phycisphaeraceae bacterium | reverse complement strand
GATAGTCGCGGCCGGCCTTGGCGCTGCCGCCGGCGGAATCGCCCTCGACGAGGTAGATCTCGCTGGATGCCACGTCCTTGGACGTGCAGTCGTAGAGCTTGCCGGGCAGGCCGCCGGCGTCGAGCGCGCCCTTGCGGCGAGTCAGCTCGCGCGCCTTGCGCGCGGCCTCGCGCGCCTGGGCGGCCATTACGCCCTTCTGCGAGATGCGCTTGGCCTCGCCGGGATGTTCTTCCAGCCAGCTGGACAGCTGCTGGCCGACGGTGGAGTTGACGAAGCTTTCGACCTCCGCGTTGCCGAGCTTGGTTTTCGTTTGGCCCTCGAACTGCGGATCGGAGACTTTCACCGAGATGATGCCGACCAGGCCTTCGCGCAGGTCGTCGCCGGTGGGGGCGAGATCGCCCTTGAGGATGTTGTTGTTGCGGGCGTAGGCGTTGAAGGTGCGCGTCAGCGCCGTCTTGAAGCCGGACAGGTGCGTGCCGCCTTCGATGGTGTTGATGTTGTTGGCGAAGCTGAGCAGCGTCTCGTTGTAGGAGTCGTTGTACTGGATCGCAACCTCGGCGACGAGGCCCTGCGCATCGTCCTCGATCTTGAAGTAGATGGGCTCTTCGTGCAGGACGTTCTTGCCGGCGTTGATGTCCTTGACGAACGCGGCGATGCCCTCGGGGTAGTGGAACGTCTGGCTGCGCTGGGTGGACTCGTCCTCGAGCGTGATGGTCAAGCCGGGGTTGAGATACGCCAGTTCGCGGAGCCTGCCGGCGAGGGTGTCGTAGCGGAAGTCGGTTTCGGGGAAGAGCTGGGTGTCGGGCTTGAAGGAGACCTTGGTGCCGGACTTGGTGCTTTCGCCGATGACATGCAGCTCTTCGCTGACCTTGCCGCGCTCGAAGCTCATGGCGTAGAGCTGGCCGTTGCGCGCGACTTCGATTTCGAGATATTCGGCGAGCGCGTTGACGACCGAGGCGCCGACGCCGTGCAGGCCACCGGAGACCTTGTAGGAATCGTGGTCGAACTTGCCGCCGGCGTGGAGGACGGTGAAGACGATCTCGACGGTGGGTCGGCCGTTGAGCTCGGGGTTGCGGTGGGAGTAGGGTCCGACGGGGATGCCGGAGCCGTCGTCGATGATGGAGATGGAGCCGTCGGCGTTGAGCTTGATCTGAATGTTGTTGCACCGGCCGGCCATGTGCTCGTCGATGGCGTTGTCGACGATCTCGTAGACCAGGTGGTGCAGGCCGCGCGCGGTGGTGTCGCCGATGTACATGCCCGGCCGCTTGCGCACGGCTTCGAGGCCTTCGAGCACCTTGATGGAGGACTCGGAGTAGGTGTGCTCGGGCTGGTCGGCGCCGACGGTGTCCGTGACCGGGGCATCGCTGGGCGCAGCACCCTGCTCGCCGGCCTCGGCCGAGGGGGATGGATCGAGCGAGGAGCGGTCTTGCTTCCGCATGTTGGCCTTTGATGTTGGGCGGGTCGTGAGGTTGGACATTGAGCCGTCTCCACCCGCAAAACCGGCACCGACGCGGACGGCTCAAAGACCCTTATTCTAGCCGGAAACCCCCCGATTGGCCACCTTGATGCGCGCTTGCGCCGGTGGTGGCGGAGGGGTTCTGCGACCGTGCATCGTCCGGCTCTGCGGGGGCGCGGTGGAGGTCGAGCGCTGGCGTCAGTTCGCCGGTATCCGGGCTTCGCCGCGCCCCCGTTGGGGCGGGGCTGTGGTTGCTCGGCAAGGCTCCGAGCGCGCTCCCGCGGAGGCACGGGCCGGGCTTGCAGGACAGTTTTCAGCATCGGGTTTCCCCCTATTCCGGTCGGTGCTGGCATGCTGTGGAAAACCTGTTGAATATCGTGCCGCTGGCGCGGTCCACGGGGGAGGCCGTATCAGTGCGTAGGGGACGTGCTTGTCGGCGGCGTGACGGGGGGAAGGGGGGCTATGGATGCAAAATGCGGCATATAAAGGAGATGTGTCGGGTTCGGGGGGTGCGGCCGCTCGCGGGCGTCTCAGGGGCGGGTCGCTTCTCTGAACGGCGATCCGGGCGTCGGGCGGGGCGGGGCGTTGTGGAAAACGTCGCCGCGCAGATCCTTAACCTGCCGCTCGTGAAAAGCTTACAAACACACCGGCCGAGCCGGTCCGCGCCTCCCCGGCGGCGGGTGTCAGTGGATGAAACGCATGTCGCCGAAGTTCGGGAAGTAGCGCGGCGCGGTGGCGGACCACGCATACGGCGCGGGGTAGTAGACGAAAAACGCCCGGCCCATCATCAGCTCGCGCGGGATGATGCCCGGCCGAAAGTCCGGCACCCTGTCCGCGTCGGCGCTGCGGTCGAGGCTGTCCAGATCATCGAAGTAGCGATGACGCACCCAGGGATCCACGTCGTCCCAGTACCGGCTGTCGTGGCTCCAGGGTGTGTTGTCGCCGATGCAGAAGAATTCGTCGGCGCGCAGGCGCAACGGCTCGCCGGGCTCGCCCTCGCGCTGCAGCGCGCCGCGCGCCAGCACGCGGCGGTGGTTGCTGTTGCTGTGGATAGAGTAGTGCACGTCGCGGTCGAGCTGCACCTGGTGCAGCGCCACCGGGCTGCCCGCCACCGTGATGCTGACATGGGGCAGGTTGTCGGCGCGCGGGCGCGCGAGCAGATCGCGGGCGTCGGTCAGCGGCGGGTCGAACCGCCAGCGCAGCACGCGCTCGCCCTCGATCCAGACACTGGCCTCCTGGTCGACGTACCACAGCTCGACGCGCCGGCTCTCACCGGCGGCGAACGGCTCGAGGTGCGTGGGCGCGGTGAGGTCGCGCGTCTGGCCGGCGGAATCGGTGGCGGTCAGTTGCACCGTGCCGTCGGCGTCGATGGTGGCGGCGAGCGTTTCAGTTGCCTCGCGATCGAGCCGGGCGGTCGTCGCCAGGCGGGCGCTCAGGCCGGCGCGTTCGGGCTGAAAGACCGCGGCGAGGCGGACCTCCTCGATCGGCTCCCAGTCGACCAGGGCGTTGTGGTCGCTGGCCTTGAACTGGTTGTAGGGATAGCGGCTGACGAAGGCGCCGGGCCGGGGCCGGGTCTGGTAGCCGAGCCGGTCGAAGTCGAAGCGGATGGTGCCGGGCTGGTCGCTGCGATGGAGATAGCTGCGGCGGCCGTCAAGCTCCCACCGCTCGGGGCTGGCGGTCGGCGTCCAGGGCGGTGCCCAGTGCTGGTCGGCGGTGCGCAGGGCACTGTCGCCGCCGTCGCGCGGGATGAATCGGCTGTCGTAGATCGGCTGCCAGACGGCGCGCTGGACGCGCGGGCGGTCGGTCTTGCGAGCGATGCGCCAGGGTTCGTTGCTGCCGGCGGGGCGGGTGTAGATGTTGCCTTCGAAGATGTGGATCGCCTCGCCCGGCAGGCCGATGAGCCGCTTGATGTAGTTGCGCTGCGGCTCGTGCGGGGCCTTGAACACGACCACGTCGTAGCGGCGCGGCTCGGTGACCTGGTAGATGTATTTCTGCACGAGGATGCGGTCGCCGCTGGCCGGGTGCGTCTCCCGGCGCAGGGGGTTGGCGAACCGGCACATGGGACAGACGACCTCCGTGTCCTCGCGCAACTGGACGGCCTGGCGCGTGCCGTTAATCTCGACCACGCTGTGGCCCGGCACGTCGGAGGCGAAGCGGTAGCCGCACTGGTCGCAGGTCACGTCCAGGTGGGCGCCCATCAGCGTCGGCGCCATCGAGCCGGTGGGGATCACGAACGCCTCGACCACGTACGCCCGGAAGACGAACGCCAGCACGAAGGCGATGATGATCGACTCGAAGGTCTCCTTGACCGACTCCTGTGCCGGCGGGGGAGAGGGGTGGGATGGGACGGTGTCGGCCATGCGCGGCAGTTCCTGCGGTGTGGGGCAGGGCATTGTATCGGTCCGGCGCGGTACGGACAGGCGAGCCGGGCCGTCCTCGGCCCGGTCGTCTCCAGCGACCAGAGGTGCCTCACTGGTCTTCAGGCTGTCCGGGCCGGGGGCGGCCCGGCTCGCGCGCGATTTGCCCGCCGCGACGCATGCGGCTACAAAATTGCTTCTGCGCTACGCGACACCACCCGGACTCCCGCAACCCGGCCTCCACCCATGACTGCACAGTTTCTCATCAGCCTCTTCGTCATCACGGTGGTCCTGCACCTGATGCTGCTCGCCTGCGCCTACCTCATCCTCCTCGAGCGCAAGGTCTCGGCCTGGGCCCAGGACCGCATCGGTCCCAACCGCACCAACTTCTCCTTCGGTGTGCTGCCGTTCAAGGGCAAGCACTTCGGACTCGGTCAGGCACTGGCCGACGGACTCAAGCTCTTTGTCAAGGAAGACTACAACCCCCCGCACGTCGAGCGCGCGCTGTTCCTGCTCGCGCCGGTGATGGCGATCGTGCCCGCGATGATCGCCTGGGCTGTCATCCCCTGGGGCGGCATGATGCTTTTCCCCGAGATGACCATCCCCGGTTGGATTCCGATCTGGGGCGGTGCGGAAATTGAATCGGCGCTGGTCACCGTCGCGGTCGCACCGATCAACATCGGCGTGCTGTTCATCCTCGCCTGGTCGTCGCTTGCCGTCTACGGCGTCGTCGTCGCGGGCTATGCCTCCAACAACAAGTATTCCTTCCTCGGCGGCATCCGCGCCACCGCGCAGATGCTCAGCTACGAGATTCCGCTCGGCCTGTGCGTGCTCATCATGATCATGACCTACCAGGGCTTCGACACCACGCTCATGAGCACCGCGCAGGTCGGCGAGGCCGGCAGCGGCGGTTTCGGTGCCTGGGGCGTGCTGATCCATCCGTTCCTGGCGGTGATCTTCTTCATCACGCTTCTCGCGGAAACCAACCGCGCGCCGTTCGACCTTGCTGAAGCCGAGCAGGAATTGGTCGGCGGGTTCCACACCGAGTATTCGTCGATGAAGTGGGCGCTGTTCTTCCTCGGCGAGTACATGCACATGATCACCGGCGCCGCGTTCTTCGCCGTGCTGTTTCTCGGCGGATGGAGTTTGAACCCGTTCGGATTCGTGTTGCCGTTCGACCTGCCGACGGTCAGCGGCATCGGCGGCGTGCTGGCGAAGATGGGCGTGTTTTTCCTGAAGGTCGCGATCCTGCTGTTCATCATCATGTGGGTGCGCTGGACGCTGCCCCGGCCGCGGTTCGATCAGCTCATGAAGATGGCGTGGCGCGGGCTCATTCCGGTCACGCTCGTGATGCTGCTGGTCACGACGATGCTGGTCTTTATCGACAAGATGTGGGGCCTGCCGATGCTGGGTCTGTCGTTCCTCATCGCGAACGTGCTCGTGGCGCTCGGCGCCGCGCTCATCGGCCCGCGTCTTCCTGCCGGTCCGCCGGTCAACCGGCGCATCCCGCTCGAAGGCTCGCGCTTCAATCCCCCGCGCCCCGAGCCCGCCGGCCAGGCGTAATCCCGGTCCATCTGATTCATCGCCGCACGCCGGACCGCAGCGAGTCTGCGAGCGCAGGTCCGGATGGCGCGCGTGATGTTCTCCATCACACGCTCTTTCCTCACGGTCGCGGCATCTCCCCTTCCGGCTGAGCGCTCCAACCTGCCCCGTCGATCTCCGGTCACCGCACTACAGAACGCGGCCAGGTGCGCTCTGGGGCCGTCGCGCACCGCTTCGGAGCGACACAGGGCGGTGAATCCGACGATCCCCTTGCGGATGCGCCAGCGGCTACAGCCGTAGCATCCACCGGAATGAGGGAGAACGCGCTCACATTCGACACCGCCGGCGCCGCGCCGACGCTCGGCATCTGCCAGTGGTTCCACTACCAGGACCACGCCGCCGTGCGCCGCGCCGTCGCGCTGATGCGCCAGCTCGGCGTCCGACACCTGCGCACGGGCCTGTCCTGGGCCGACTACCACCGACCCGGCGGCCCGGCGTGGTACCAGTGGCAGATGAACCAGCTGCGCGAGTTCAACGTGCTCCTGTCGGTCTGGCACACCCCGCCCTCCATCGCCGAGTTCGGCGCGTGCAACTCGCCGCCCAAGCGCCTCGAAGACTACGGCGACTTCATCGACGAGGTGATCGACCATTACGGCGACCGTTTCGAAGCGCTCGAGCTCTGGAACGAGCCCAACAACCGGTACAAGTGGGACTTCAAGCGGTTCGATCCGGACTGGTCCAAGTTCGGCCGCATGGTGCGCCACGCTGCGCACCGCGCCGGCGCGCGCGGCGTGACCACCGTGCTCGGCGGCATGATCCCCGTCGATCACCGCTGGCTGCATCGCATGGACAGGTGCGGCGCGCTCGAGGCGATCGACGTCGTCGCCATCCACGGCTTCCCCGGCATGTGGGGCGACGGCGACATCTGCTGGGAGCGCAAGCAGCACTGGCACGGCTGGACGAACAAGATCGACTACATCGCGCGCCACGCCGGCGGCCGGCCGATCTGGATCACCGAGACCGGCCTGGCGACGTGGGATCTCGATCGCGCGCAGCCGGCGTTCCTCGACGAACAGGTGCGCCGTCTCACGCGCGCCGCCCGCGCCCCCGCCGAGCGCGTCTACTGGTACAGCCTCATCGACCTCGATCCGCAGCGCGAAGCGATCGAGGGCTTTCACGTGGACGAGAACGAATACCACCTGGGCCTGGTCACCGCCGACGGACGCAGAAAGCCCGCGTATCACCGCTTCAGGAAGCTGCTCGCGCACCGCCAGGCGAAAGCGGCAACCGTTGCCGACAGAAACGAGGTCCCGTGACAATGTCTCGGAAGGTGCTCATCACTGGAGGCGCCGGGTTCATCGGCTCGCACGTCGCCGACGCGCTGCTCGCCGCCGGCTATCGCGTGCGCGCGCTCGACAGCCTCGAAGCCCAGGTGCACGGTGAGAGCAACGGCGACCCGGCCCGCCGCTGGCCCGCGCATCTGGCGCCTTCCGTCGAGCGCGTCGTCGGCGATATCTGCGATCCCAACCTCGTGCGCGCTGCGCTGCGCGGCTGCGATGCGGTCATCCATCTCGCCGCGGCCGTCGGCGTCGGCCAGAGCATGTACGAGGTCCGCAACTACACGCGAATCAACGACCTCGGCACCGCCACGCTGCTCCAGGCGCTGATCGAACAGCCCGTGCGCCGGCTCATCGTCGCCTCCAGCATGAGCATCTACGGCGAAGGGCTTTGGCTCGACGAGCACGACCGGCCCCAGCGCGACGTCACGCGCACGCTCGATCAGTTGCGCCAGCGTCAATGGGAGCCGCGCGATGCGCAGGGCCATGCGCTGCATCCCGCGCCCACCCCCGAAACCGCGCCCCCGCAGCTCGCCTCGATCTACGCCCTGTCCAAGTACGACCAGGAGCAGGCGTGCCTCATCGTCGGCCGCGCCTACCGCATGCCCACCATCGCGCTGCGCCTGTTCAACGTCTACGGTCCGCGCCAGGCGTTGTCCAACCCCTACACCGGCGTGCTGGCGATCTTCGCGTCGCGCCTGCTCAACGCCAAGCCGCCCCTGATCTTCGAAGACGGCGGGCAGCGCCGCGATTTCGTCCACGTCACCGACGTCGCACGCGCGTTCCAGTTGGCGCTGGACGCCGAGAGCGTCAGCGATGCGGTGTTCAACATCGGCAGCGGACACAGTTGCACCGTGTGCGAGGTCGCCGAGGCGCTGCGGCGCGCCATGGGCG
>JBMCXL010000139.1:0-7594 GCA_048621015.1 Phycisphaeraceae bacterium | reverse complement strand
TTTCACCCTCCCCTGGCCCCTCCCTCAAGGGAGGGGGGTTGAGTGCGCTTGTGCACGCTACGCTTGGATTGAGAACGCTATAGACGGGCAACGGCGCGGTTTTCAGGACGGTGCTCAGCGCCGCCCGCGCAGCCGATAGCGCAGGCCGAGGTTGAGGATGCGCTGGAGCATGCCCTCGTAGGTCATGTCCGCGGCCTCGGCGGACTCGGCGAAGTCCTCGCCGTAGGCGAGCTGCGGATTGGGATTCGCCTCGATGAGAAAGAGCCTGCCTTCGGGCGTGAGGCGCAGGTCCATGCGGGCGTAGCCGGACAGGGACAGCGCGCGGTAGACGCGCTTGGCCAGTTTCCTGAGCCGGGCATCGGCGCCTTCGGGCAGGTCCTTGGCCGCGGCGCTGAACAGGCCGATCTTCTTCTGGTACTTGTAGTCCCACTTGACCTTGCCGGTGGCGATGCGCGGCGCCTGCTCGCGCAGCTTGGGGAACAGCAGCTCCCAGGTGGGCAACGTCTGTAGTCGGTCGTTGCCCATGATGGCGACGTACAGCTCGCGGCCGTCGATGTATTCCTCCGCGATCGCGTCGGTGCCGAGCGTGCGATGCACGAAGTCGACGCGCTCGGCGAGCTTTTCGTCGTCGTGCACGATCGAGGCCTGCGAGATGCCCACCGAGCCTTCCTCCGTGAGCGACTTGACGAACAGCGGGAACTCGAGCTTCTTCGGCCGATGCACCTTGCGCCCCATCGCAAACACCGCGAAGTTGGGCACGGGAATGCGATGGTAGCGCAGGATCATCTTCGACAGCGCCTTGTCGTGCGCGATCATCAGCCCGCGCGGATTGCACCCGGTGTAGCGCAGGCGGATGGATTCGAGATAGCTGACCACGTGCGCGTCGTAGACGCCGACGCCGTCGAACTCCTCCAGCAGGTTGAAGGCGATGTCGGGCTCGAAGGCGTCCGCCGCCTCGCTGATGACGCTCAGGTCGGACGAGACGCCCAGCGGCTGGACGGTGTGCCCCATGTCGCGCAGCGCGCTGCACACGTCATACTCGGTCTTGAACGGCGCCACCTGCTCGTCCTTCATCCCCTCGATCGACTCGGGCGGAATGAAATCCGGATGCATCAGAACGAGAATGCGCAGCTTTTTGCGGGGCATGTGAATGTAGTTTCAGGTTTCAAGTTTCAAGTTTCAAGTTTGTATGGCGGCGAAGCCGCCAGTCCGCAACTTGAAACTTGAAACCTGGAACTTGAAACTCTCATAACGGAACCTGATGGTTCCCCTGCTGGAGGAAGTTCATGGTCTGTACGGTGACCATGATCATCGCTTCCTGGCGTGCGGTGCGCTGCGGGCGTGCGAGGCGGAGGTTCAGCTCTTTGCAGCGGTCGATCATGTCGCTGAGGACCTGGTCGATGGTGTAGGGATGCGTGCCGGTCCATTCCGCGACGATGGTGCGCAGGTCCTTGCGGATGGTGCGCAGGAACTTGGCCGCGGTCGGTCGGCTGCGGTAGCGCGGGTCGTCGGAGAAGAGCCGAAACAGGTCGCTGTCGTAGACATCGGGAAACTCGTCCGAGTAGTGCATGCGCTTGCGCCGGTAATGGTCGCGCAGCGTGCGGCGCAACTGCGAGAGCGGCTCGGTCTTCTCGCGGCTGCGCACCTTCGGCGGCTGGTCCGCGATCTGGCGCATCAGTTCATCGACATACTCCAGCTTGCGCAGCGCCGGCCAGCCCTTGTAGCGCTGACGCCACTTCGAGCCGGGCGCCAGCCACACCGCGAACGTCTCGGCGAAGTCCTCGGCCGGGTGCGCCTGGGCGTACCATGCATCGAGATGCAGCACGTGGTCGCGGCTGTGCGGCTGAAACTGGTAGTGCTGCGGATACCGCCGCGTGTACGGGCCGAACAACTCGCGCCAGCGCTTGCGCCGGTGAAGCTGATAGGCGTTGTCGATGCAGTGGCCCGCCTCGTGGCGCAGGATGCGCAGGCACTCGGTCTCGCCCGCACCCTCGCAGCGCAGCATCTGCCGCGCTTCGAGGCGCATCAGGCGCGGGTGCGCCAGGTAGAACGGCAGCGCGATGCCGGGCACGCCGTCGGGCGTGAACCATTCGCTGGAAAGCCAGACATGCGGGCGGAAGCGCAGGCCCTTGCGCGCCATGTCGTCGTGGAGGCGCTGCACGCGATGTTCGAGCACCGTGCCCTCGATGCGCAGCTTCAGATCGCACATGCGCAGGGCCAGCAGCTCCTGCTCGGTCAGGCCCGAGAGCCAGTCGCCGCGGCGCGCGGTCGAGCGCTTGCGGGTTGTGCTCGATCTGGACGGTGGCACGAAGCACAGACTTTACCAGAACCAGCGGAACCGCCAAGACGCGAAGGCTTTTGGAGCTGGACCGGGCGGGCGCTGCTGGCGCTGTTGATCATTCGCCGGCCTCGGCCTTCCGCGCGCGGCGGGCATCGATGAACGACTTGACGCCCAGGCCGACGTAGACCGCGCCGATGAGGCCCATGATCACCTGCTCGATCGCGGCGGCAGAGCGCTCGACCTCGCCGCCGGTGAGCATGGCGAGCACTTTCGGCAAGCCCATGCCAAAGCCGGCGAGGGCAACGAGCAGGCCCAGCAGCACGGCAACATGCATCACGTGCATGCGCAGCCCCGGCCGCGCGACGGCGAGCCAGCCGGCGCCGATGAGCAGGAGGCCGGGGATGGCAGGGATGAAGGGCGTCCAGCTCACTTTGCCGTCGTCGCCGGCGAACTGGCCGAGGAAGAACGGCACGCCGAGCAGAACGAGCAGGATGCCGGTGATGAGGGTGATGCGCGCCATGGGTGGTGATTCCTTGCGTGTTCGTCGCGTGTTCGTCGCGTGACGGTGGATCTCGGAGGGCATTGTAGCCCGGTCGTGGTCGCTTCGAATCTGCGCCGAGCGCCTGTTTCACAGCTCTCAACCCCCCTCCCTCGAGGGAGGGGCAGGGGAGGGTGAGGCGCTGGTTCACCTTGTATCTCCGTCACGCGCATGTGGCATACAGGGTTGCAGGACGCTCGACCCTCCCCCAACCCCTCCCTGCGAGGGAGGGGGGTTGACGATCGCGTGCGCGATCGTCGTGCAGCGCGGCTGCGAAGTCGGCACGAAGCGCAGCGTGCCACAGTTCGAACGCCTCATTCGGGGCACGACCTTTGGCCTCGGCCCCAGCCACCCCGGCGCAAATTCAAATGAACGACTACCTGTAGCCCGGCGGGCGGCGATGGGTGGTCGCAAAGGGACGGCCGATCCGGTATGATCGCCCGCTTGGTCGCGGGCGCTCGTGGGCCCGCTTGGGAAACGATTTTTGCCGAACAGGGAGCCATGCATGCCTCGACGCTTTACCGTCACGATCGTGGTCGCCGCCGTCATCGCGGGAACCGTTCTGACCTGGACCAGCTTCGCCCAGCCGGGCGCGGGTCAGTCCAACGCTGGCCAGACGGGTGAGCCGGTGGAACTGCCGGCGACCGATGAGTTGAGTTATGCGCTGGGCTATCGCATCGGCACGTCGTTCAAGCAGGACGAGGTCGAGGTGGACGTGCAGCAGTTCACCCAGGGCATGGCCGCGGCGCTGGACGCCGAGACGGAGTCGCGCGTCAGCGAAGCCGAGATGCAGCAGACGCTGATGCAGTTTCAGCAGCACATCCAGCAGAAGCAGATGGAGCAGATGGCCGACCTCCAGGCCCAGGGTGAGGAGCAGGCCGACGCCGGCGCGGCATTTCTCGAAGCCAACGCGGAGAAGGAAGGCGTGCAGCAGACCGATTCGGGTCTGCAGTACCAGGTGATCGAGAGCGGCAGCGGCGCATCGCCCGGGCCGAACGACCGCGTGGTGGTGCATTACACGGGCACGCTGATCGACGGCACGAAGTTTGACAGCTCGCGCGATCGCGGCGAGCCGCTCGAGTTCGGCGTCGGCGGGGTCATTCCCGGCTGGACCGAGGGGTTGCAGCTCATGAAGGAAGGCGCGCGGTACAAGCTGTTCGTGCCGTCGGACCTGGCCTACGGCGAGCGCGGCGCGGGCCAGCAGATTCCGCCGAACGCGACGCTGATCTTCGATGTCGAGCTGATCGAAGTGAAGTCCGAGGCGACCGATGACAGTGCGGGCGGGGGCGCGGAGTGAGCGCATGAGCCGGTCCTACCGCACCGTCTTCATCAGCGACCTGCACCTGGGCATGCGCGGGTGCCAGTCCGGGGAGGCGGCGCGCTTCCTCGAACACCTGCGCTGTGAAAAGCTCTACCTGGTCGGTGACATCCTCGACCTGTGGTGGCTCAAGCGCCGCTGGCACTGGCCGGAATGCCACGGGCGCATCGTGCGGCGCATCTTCGAGCTGGCCGAGGCCGGCACGGAAGTCATCTTCGTCCCCGGCAACCACGACGAGGCAGTGCGGCAGTACGCCCAGCACGAGTTCGCCGGCGTCAAGGTGCGCCGCTGGGACGTGCATCACACCGTCGATGGTCGGCGGTTGCTGGTGACCCATGGCGACGAGTTCGTCTGCCCACTCGCCGGCCCGCGCTGGCTGTCGCGCTGGGGCGGCACGGCGTATCGCTGGCTGGTGCACGTGAACCATCACTACAACCGGCTGCGTCGACGACTGGGGCTGCGCTACTGGTCGCTGTCGCGCTTCGTGAAGCTGCGCCTGCGGCGCGCCAGCGCGTTGATCGGCCGCTTCGAGCAGGCACTGGTCGCGGAGACGAAGCGACGCGGGTTTGACGGCGTGGTCTGCGGGCACATTCACAAAGCCGAGCAACGCATCGAGGACGGCATCGCCTACTTCAACTGCGGCGACTGGCTGGAAAGCTGCACCGCGCTGGTCGAGCACGCGTGCGGGCGCATGCAGATCCTCGAAGGCGCGATGCTGGATGAGCAGGTGCGGTCGCTGCGGGCATCGCACGAGGCGGGTAGCGACGTGAAGTTGAGCGATGTCCGCGAAAGCGTTGCGTCATAGCCCGTCCCCAACGGGGGCGCGGTGGCGTCCGAACATCATGTCGGCGCCCCACGGTGTTCCAGCGTCACCGCGCCCCCGTCGGGGGCGGGCTGTTGTGAGATGATGAGCAGGCTGAAAGGGACACGCTGATGGCGTACAAGGTGCTGCTGCTGGCGATGGGCGGGGCGGCGGGGACGCTGGCGCGGGTGGGGCTCAGTTCGCTGGTGGCGGGCGTCGCGGGCGGGGCGGCGGCGGTGGGGACGCTGGCGGTCAACGGGCTCGGTTGCTTCCTGTTCGGCCTGGCGTGGGCGGTGGCGGATCGGCGGCTGGAGCTGTCGCAGGCGGGGACGGTGGCGCTGCTGGGCGGATTTCTCGGGGCGTTCACGACGTTTTCGACCTTCGCCTTCGAAACGGCGTCGCTGACGCGGGCGGGGCCGGCGGGGTATGCGTGGGCCGGCGGGAACCTGCTGGCCCAGAACGCGCTGGGGCTGACGCTGGTCTTCGCGGGGCTGGCGATCGGCCGGCTGGTGACGGCGGCGGGGGGCGAGTAAGGCGGGGGGCGAGTAAGGCGGGAGCCGGGATCGACCCGATACAACCAAGGGGCGACCCGGGGCGGTGGAAAGGCTAACCCCCGTGGATTGTGACCGGCGGAGGGACGCCCTAGAATGGCCGGAATGGCCGGGCCGACCCGTGTTTATGGCCCATGAAGGTGTTTATGGTTCCGTGAGGATCGCCGAGGAGCGAGATCGATATGGCCGTGCATGCCGAGTCGTCGTCCAGTCCCAAGCCCACCGATGAACTGCGATCCGTCGTCGTCCGATTCGCCGGCGACTCCGGCGACGGGATGCAGCTCGCCGGCACGCAGTTCACCGACACATCCGCCATCTTCGGCAACGACGTGGCGACCCTGCCCGACTTCCCCGCCGAGATCCGCGCCCCCGCCGGCACCGTCGCGGGCGTGTCCGGCTTCCAGATCAACTTCGCCTCCGCCGACATCCACACGCCCGGCGACAAGGTCGATGCGCTGATCGCGATGAACCCCGCCGCCTTCAAGGCGCACATCAACGACGTCGACGCCGGCGGCATCGTCATCGTCAACGACAGCGAGTTCGAGAAGGTCAACCTGCGCAAGGCCGGCTACGAAGAGGGCTACAACCCGCTCGAGGACAAGCGCTACACCAACGACTACAAGATCTACCGCGTGCCGATCACGCGCCTCAACGAGGAGTCGCTCGCCGAGACCGGCATGGGGGCGAAAGAAATCGGCCGGTGCAAGAACATGTACGCGCTGGGCATCGTCTACTGGCTGTTCGATCGGCCGATCGATCAGACCGTGCAGTTCCTCGAAGATTACTTCGCGAAGATCAAGAAGCTGCCCGCCGTCGCCAAGGCCAACATCGACGCGCTCAAGGCCGGCTACTACTTCGGTGAGACGGCCGAGATTTTCCCGGTGCGCTATCACGTCCAGCGCGCCGCGATTCCCGCCGGCAAGTATCGCAAGGTGACCGGCAACGACGCGCTGGCGATGGGCTTCATCGCCGCGTCCAAGCTCGCGGAAAAGCAGCTCATCTACTGCTCGTACCCGATCACCCCCGCCAGCGACATCCTGCACGCGCTGGCCGCGCATCGGCACTTCGGTGTCAAGACGTTCCAGGCCGAGGACGAGATCGCCGCGGCGTCCGCCGCCATCGGCGCTTCGTTCGCCGGGCAGATCGCGGTGTGCGGCACGTCCGGCCCGGGTTTCGCGCTCAAGCAGGAAGCGATCGGCCTGGCGGTGATGACCGAGCTGCCGCTGGTCATCGTCGACGTGCAGCGCGGCGGACCGAGCACCGGCCTGCCGACCAAGACCGAGCAGAGCGATCTGCTCATGGCGCTGTACGGGCGCAACGGCGACTGCCCCATCGTCGCGCTGGCGCCGCAGTCGCCGGCCGACTGCTTCGACACCGCGCTGGAAGCGGTGCGCATCGCCCTGCATCACATGGTGCCGGTCGCGATTCTCAGCGAAGGCTATCTCGCCAACGGCGCCGAACCGTGGCGCATTCCCGACGCCGACAGCTTCGAGAAGATCGAGGTCGAGCACACGACGGATGCCGAGCATTTTCAGCCTTACGTGCGCGACGACAACGTCGTGCGCCCCTGGGCGCTGCCGGGCACGCCGGGCCTGGAGCATCGCATCGGCGGACTCGAAAAAGAGCACGAAACGGGCAGCGTCGCCTACGAGCCGGAGAACCACCAGCTCATGACCGAGCTGCGCCAGGCGAAGGTGGATCGCGTCGCGCAGTTCATTCCACCGATCGAGCCATACGGCGATGCGTCGGGCGAGCTGCTCATGCTCGGCTGGGGCGGGACGTACGGCTCGATCCTCACGGCCGTGCAACGGGCGCGCGAGCAGGGCAAGAGCGTTTCCTGCGCGCACCTGCGCCACCTGAACCCGATGCCGACCAACCTCGGCGACGTGCTCAAGCGCTTCGACAAGGTGCTCATCCCCGAATTGAACACGGGCCAGCTTCGCCTGCTGATCCGTGGCCGCTTCCTGGTCGATGCGCGCGGCTTGAACAAGGTGCAGGGCAAGCCGATGCTGGTCGAGGAGCTAACCCAGGCGATCGACCTGATGCTCTCGGGCAAATGGGGCGACCGCGAATCGCTTGTCCCGTGGCATCACGAGGTCGACCC
>JBMCXL010000138.1:0-7621 GCA_048621015.1 Phycisphaeraceae bacterium | reverse complement strand
GCTCACTGGTTTTCCAGCGCCCATTGCACGGCCTGGCGGACCAGCTCGTTGTTATTCTGCAGATGGAGCTTGGTCTTAATGTGCTCGCGGTGGGTCTCGATGGTCTTGGGGCTCAGGTGCAGCTTTTTGGCGATCTGCCGCGTCGTCTGGCCGTGGCCGATCATCTCGAAGACCTCGAGCTCGCGGTCGGACAGGGCGTCGACGGGCGAGCTGCCGGGCTCGGGCGAATTCTGCATCATGCGCTGGAGGACGCGCTCGGTCATGGGTCCGCTCAGGTAGATGCGGCCGGTGAGGATCTGGTGGATGGCCTCGATGATCTTCTCGGTGCCTTCGATCTTGTTGATGTAGCCCATGGCGCCGGCGCGGAGGCTGCGTTCGGCGTAGAGCAGTTCGTCGTGCATCGAGGAGACCAGCAGACGGGCATCGGAGCCCTGGGCCTTGATTTGCTTGATGAGTTCCAGCCCGTTGCCGCCACCGAGGCTGATGTCGATGACCACGACCTCGGGATCGGTCTCCCGGATGATCTGGAGGGCTTCGGCGGAGGAAGCCGCTTCACCGCAGACTTCCAGGTCCGGGGCCTGCTCGATGAGCTTGCTCAGGCCGTGACGGACGATGGGATGATCGTCGACGAGGAGCACTTTGTAGACTTTGGTTTGGCGGGTCGGGGAGCTCATGACGCCTCTCATAGCAATCTCCAGAAAATAAAGAACGTGTAGGAATGCATCGCGGACACGATTGAACCCTGCTTGTGGGCCGGGGTTACGTTGGGGTTTGCGGCCGGGTCTCGGTACCGGGCCAGACCTTCGGGTCGGGCCGGGGCCGGGGCGTTCGGCGGTGTGCCCTGGCACCTCCTAGCAGGAACGATGCCAAACGGGAGGTCCGGGCGCTGCTGTCGGTCGCACGGGGTCGGTATGCGCAAGGCTGGACGAGGGCACACCGGTGCTTGGTTGGGGCGGTGGGATGCGAGTGGGCATCGGGTGTTTCCGGACGAGTCAGTGACCGATCGAGCGCCCCCGGTCCGTTCCGGCCGCGAAGGCGTGACACTGGCGTAAAAACTGAGCATTTGAATCGTGTTTTGTCGGCTGAAGAATTGCATGGTCCCCGGACCTTCGCGGTACCAGCATATTTAAGATCGGACCTGCGAGTATAGAGGCAATTTCGCAGCCGCCAACGCCGGAATCGGCGGATCGGACATCAAGCGGCAGGCCCGATCGGCGCGTTCGGAGATTACCCTAAGGATCTTATGATCCGTAAGTGGGCTGAATATGCTGATTTAAAGCATAATCTCCCATGACCCCGGTCAGGCTCAACCAGACGCGCGGACACGGCGAATTCCGGTAAACCCCCACCCCCCTTTGGTGGATTTGTCAGCCCCGGATTCAACGGGGTGCGACGCTCGGCGTGCCGCGGCGTGCGGGATGGCAGCGGAAGACCGTGCAGGATGTGCAGTTTTTGCAATTTCGGAATGGCAGCCGGTAAAGCGGCAGCCATGTGACCGCTTCTTCATCAATCACATCAGCGTGCGGCCAGCGAGCAGTGCCGCGAGCAGATCATCCTGCGGATAGGGATGGCCGCGGTGCTGAACGAATGCTTCGGCATGGTCGGCGCCGAGCAGCGGACCACGCATGGCGCTATGGCGCTTCGTCGCCTCGAGGTACTCGTCCATGCCGTGATGGGCGCGCAGCCACTCGCGCTGGCTCGCATGGCAGGCGAGCATCTCGATCTTGCGGTCGAGCACGTCGGTGATGTCCACGGCCACGGTCGGCTGCGCCACTTCGCCCGTGATCGGTAGCGTCCCGTCGATTGGATCGCAGTAGTACAGGTGCGGCACCGCTGAGCCGGGCTTGCGCGGCCGGGTCGAGACGTTCGGCGCGGCGTAGCCGAAGGTCGCGGCGCGCGCCAGCCGGTGGGTCATCCCGTGGCCCATCATGTAGTCGGCCGGCGCGTGCGTGAGCACCAGCGAGGGGGCGACGTCGCGCAGCAACTCGATCACCTTGCGCAGCGTCGGCTTGTCGTAGACCACGAACACATCGCGCTCATCGAGGCAGTGGTAGGTGCCGCCCGCCTTCGCCGCGGCCTGGCAGGCTTCCTCCGTGCGCTTTGCGGCGATCTGCCAAGCGGTTTCGGTCATCGTGCCGCAGTCGCCGGCGGTCATCGTCGCGATGTGTACGTCCCAGCCCAGGTCCGCCAGCCGCAGCAGCGTGCCACCGCAGAGAATCTCCGCGTCATCGGGGTGGGCGAGCAGCGCGAGGACGGTACGGTTGTCAGGGGATGAGCTTGGCATGGTGGTCGTTTGTCTGCCGAAAAGGAATAATGACGCGATGTGCCTTGTCGCGTTATTCAGGTCCGCAGCGCCAATTCGCACATCATGCGCACGCCCGTGGGGATGACGCCGTCGTGAAAGTCGAAGCGCGGCGTGTGCAGGCCCGGGTATTCCTCCCGGTCGGCGGGGCGCAGACCGAGGAAGTAGAAGGCGCTGGGCACGCCGTCAGCCGGTTCGTTCGACTGGCCATAGAACGCGAAGTCTTCCGCCGCCATGCTCGGCCGGTCAATGCGCACGCTGCGTCCTTCGCCCAGCACGTCGCACGCGGTGGCGAGGACCGTATCCGCGCAGTCGGCGTCGTTGAGCGTCACCGGATAGCCGATGTGGATGGTCACCTCGGCCACGCACCCCATCGCGGCCGCGATGGATTCGGCGATCTCGCGCAGCCGGCGGTGGATGAGCTGCGCCGTTGCACCGCTCAGTGCGCGGATCGTGCCGGTCAACTCCGCGGTGTCCGGGATGATGTTGGGTGCCTGCCCGGCGTTCAGCGTACCGACGGTGAGCACCGCCGGCTCGAGCGGGTCGACGTTGCGCGACACGATCGATTGCAGTGCCGTGACGATCTGCGCCGCGGCAACCATCGGATCGGCGGTGGTGTGCGGCGCGGCGCCGTGACCGCCAGCCCCGCGCACGGTGATCGTGAAGTCATCCATCGACGCCATGATCGGCCCTTCCTTGCAGCCGACCACACCCAGCTCGAGCCACGGCCAGCCGTGCAGACCGAAGAGTTGCGCCACCCGATGGCCGCCGACCTTTTCCGTCAGCACGCCGGCTTCCATCAGCTTCTTTCCGCCGGCTCGACCCTCCTCGGCGGGTTGAAACACCAGCTTCACCGGCCGCGGCAACCGTTCGCGCAGTTTTGCCAGCACCGTCGCCGCGCCAAGCAGGATCGTTGTGTGCCCGTCATGCCCGCATGCATGCATCACACCCTGTGTTTCGGACGCATATGGCACGCCTGTTTCCTCTGTGATCGGCAGCGCATCCATATCCGCGCGCAAGCCCACCGCCGGCCGCACACGCGCCGCGTCATCCGTTGGCTCGATCCAGCCGATCACGCCCGTTTCCGCGAAACCCGCCTCGAACGGCACGCCCAGTTCGGTCAGGCGCGCCTGCACGCGCTGCGAAGCGTACGTCTCCTCGTAGGCAAGCTGCGGATGCCGATGCAGATCGTGACGCAACTCAACGAGTGCGGCGACCTCAGCCTCGATCAACCCTTCCAGTTCCCGCGCTGCAACAGACGGCATAGCGTTTCTCCAGGCACACCCATCTACGGCTATGAAGCGACGCGACTTGTCGCGCTTCCGCCGCGTATCGGATGGGCGTCGTGCATCTCGTTCTCGACGGTGATGCCGGCTTCGCTGAGCGTCGCGAGCAGGTGGCGGATGTGCTCGCGGTCGTTGGTTTCAACGGTGCAGACCACGCGCACCTGCCAGAAGTTGGGGCCGACGAAAGCGCGGTCGTGGGCGATGTCGCGGATGGAGGCGCCCGCGTCGGCGATCGCGCGCGTGAGGCGCTCCAGGCCGCCGGGGCGGTCGCTGATGACGGCGGTGAACCGGCAGAGTCGGCCGTCCACGACCATGCCGTACTCGATCACCCGGCCAAGCAGCGTCGGATCGATGTTGCCACCGCAGATCAGGAGCACGACACGCTTGTTCTGCAGTTCCGCCAGCTCATCTGTGAGCAGCGCGGCCAGCGGCGCGGCGGCGGCGCCTTCGACCACGCTTTTTTCCAGTTCCGCGAGGCGCAGGATCGCCAGTGCGAGCTTTTCCTCGTCGACGGTGAGGATGCGATCGACGTGCGAGCGCGCGGTTTCGAACGCCAGTTCGCCGAGCCTGCCCACCGCGAGGCCGTCGGCGAGGGTGGGTTCGGTTTTGACCGTCGTGGCGTAGCCCTGCGCGAGTGAGGCGGTGTAGCTCGGCGCGGCCGCGGCTTCGACGCCGATGACCTGCACATCGGGGCGTTCGTGCTTGATGGCGGTGCTCACGCCGGCGATGAGGCCGCCGCCGCCGACGGGGACGACCACCGCATCGATGTCGTCGACCTGTTCGAGGATCTCCAGGCCCATCGTGCCCTGACCGGCGATGATGGCGGGGTCGTCGTAGCCGTGCACGTACGTCAGGCCGTGCTGCTCGGCGAGTTCGTTGGCCTTGGCGCGCGCTTCGCCGAAGGTGTCACCGTGCAGGTGGACCGTGGCGCCGAGGCGACGGCAGGTGGCAACTTTAATCAACGGTGCGAAGCGCGGCATGACGACGGTGACGGGGACCTTCATTTCGCGCCCGTGGTATGCCAGTGCCAGGGCGTGGTTGCCGGCGGAGGCGGCGATGACGCCCGCTTTGCGCTTCGCATCATCGAGCAGCGCCAGCGCGTTGCGCGCGCCGCGTTCCTTGAAACTGCCGGTGCGCTGGAGCGAATCGAGCTTGCAGAACACGCGGCAGCCGGTCAACTCCGAGAGTGGGATCGACTCGGGACAGGGCGACAGATACACCCCCTCGCGAATGCGCTGTCGAGCGGCCACGATGTCGTCGAAGGTTACAGGCATGGGGTTCGTGGAGTAAGGAATTCGAATGAACCGCGAAGGCGCGA
Organism: Phycisphaeraceae bacterium; assembly: GCA_048621015.1. GTDB lineage: Bacteria > Planctomycetota > Phycisphaerae > Phycisphaerales > Phycisphaeraceae > JBMCXL01. Next base: position 2,715 of record JBMCXL010000138.1, on the reverse strand, counting down.
AGAGCGCGAAGGATACGAAGAAGAATCAAAGATCGAAAATTTGCAAATCCCTTACGAAGCGACGCGACTTGTCGCGTTTCTCTTCGCGCCCTTCGCGCCTTCGCGGCTCATCCCGACAACCATTCGTCGCGGTGCTCGGCGATGAAGTCGTCGTCGATCAGATGCGGGTACGCGCGGGTAACGCGGTCGAGTTCCTCCGCCTGGCCGGCGCCGAGTGTTTCGTCGGGATTGAGACACCAGATGCCTTCGAGCAGGCCTTGGCGGCGCAGCACTTCGTGAACGCCGGCGATGACACCTTGGAAGTTGTTCTGCACGTCGAACACCGCCGCGTTCATGTCGGTGACCTCGATGTTGCGGCGAAGCAGCTCGGTAGGGATCACGTCCTGTTTGATCGCACGGTGACATTCATCGAGCACCTGTACCGCACCGCGCGTCCATACCGCCCAGTGCCCGAGGAGACCACCGACGATGCGCCGCTCCACCTGTTTTCCGTTGACGTTGAAACGGTAGGGCGTGATGAGGTCGGCGACGATGTTGTCGTCGTTGCCGGTGTAAAGCGCCAGGTCGTCCCGGCCCGATTCGGCGACGGCGCGCACCACGTCGAGCGTGCGATAACGATGGAACGGGGCCATCTTGATCGCCACGGCGTTCTCGATCTCCGCGAATTTGCGCCAGAATTCGTACGGCAGGACTTGCCCGCCGACCGCCTCCTGAAGATAGAAGCCGACGATGGGCAGAACCTTCGCGACCTGCCTGCAATGCGCGATGAGCGCATCCACGTCGCTGTCCGCCATCGCTTTGAGGCCGAGCAGCACAGCGTGGTAGCCGAGCTCGCGCGCGGTTTCGGCTTCCTTCACGGCCTGCTCGGTCTTGCCGATGGCGCCGGCGATGCGCACGAGCGGTTCGTCGCGCTGCTGGTCGGCACGGTCCATTTCCTCGGCGGCAAGGCGCAGCACTGGTTCGAACAGGCCGATCCTGGGATCGCGGATTTCAAACTGCGTCGTGTGCACGCCCACGGCCAGGCCGCCGGCGCCCGCGGCGATGTAGTAGCGCGTCAGGGCGCGCTGGCGGCGCTCGTCGAGCTTGCGCTGGACGCTCAGCGCGAGCGGTTGGGCGGGGATAACGGTGCCGCGCTGGAGGACGCGCTGCACGTTGGGAGCGAGAGTCGGTGTGGTTTGCGTGCTCATGGTAACTCGCAAAATCGAAAACTAGACTTGCATGTTGAGTGCCATATCAAGTCGGATAGCGCGTCAATAAAAGGAAAAAGTACCAAGCCAGCAAGACATACAGAAATATTGTCAACGCAAGCGTTAATAGCCTGTCTGCCTTAGTAGCTGGAGCGTTGACGTATGACCTAAGTCGAGTGCCAATCAGGACGATAACGGTGGCTGCGCCGACCATGTCTTGTGCAAAGTACCATTCATCATAAATCACGAGTGACCGATACGTGCCCTTCGGCATGTACCAGAGAATCACAGCCCACGTCGAAACGATAGCCGCACATAGTGCGAAATTCAGGATAGGCAATCTTCTCATCGCGCCAACTGTTTCAGAACTTCCCGTCGCGCACTTCGAAGTGCGTGGGTTTGCCGAGCGTTTCGCCGCCGCGTTGGAGCCAGTCGGCGATCCATTGCTGCATCTGGTCGATGCCGATGCGCGGGTAGCCGAACAGGCGGTGGCCCTTCTGGCCGTTGTTGATCAGCGCGTCGGGGGATTCTTCGCCGATGAACTGGACGTTCTTGTTGAGCAGTTCGCCGAAGCGCTGGCAGATCTGGCGGACGCTGAGGATTTCCGGGCCGGCGACGTTGAGCAGGAACGGCGGTGAATCAGCGTGCGCCAGCGCGGCGATGGTCATGGCATTGGCGTCCGCCTGCCAGATGACGTTCATGTTGCCCATGGACAGGTCGATGGGCTGGTCGGCGTAAACCTGTTGCGCGAGATCGACCAGCACGCCGTAGCGCAGCTCGACGGCGTAGTTGAGGCGGATGGTGGCCATCGGTGTGTTATTCGTGCGGCTGAAGTGCTCGAAAATGCGCTCGCGGCCGAGGCAGCTGATGGCGTACTCGCCGTCGGGGTTGGGTGGATCGGTTTCGCGTGAGCCGCCGTGTGCGATGGGCACGAGACCGTAGACGTTGCCGGTGGAGAAGCCGACGATGCGGCTCTGGGCGAAACGCTTGCTGACCAGCGCGGGCAGGTGGGTGTTCATCGCCCAGGTGAGCGCTTCCTTGCCGGTGGAGCCGAACTTCATGCCAGCCATGTAGATGATGTTGGGGCAGTCGGGCAGCTTGGCGAGTTCGTCTTCGTTGAGCAGGTCGCACTTGATGGTTTCGATGCCGTCGGCTTCGAGCTGGCGCGGCAGGTCGGCGTCGCTGAAGCGCGAGGCGCCGATGATGCGGCGCGGCGTGCCGGCCTGGTCGGCGGCGCGCTTGACCATTTTCGCGAGGGTCGGGCCCATCTTGCCGCCGACGCCGAGCAGCATGACATCGCCGTCCACCTGACGCAGCGCCGCAACGGCGGCGTCGGAGGGTTCGCTGAGCAGCGCTTCGAGCTGGGCGACGTCCTCGATGCGGTTGGGTGGGTTGGTGTTGGTGAGGGTGGTGGTGGTCATGGTTTTTCGTGGAAACGCGACAAGTCGCGTCGCTTCATCACGGACTTTCGATTCTCGTTCGTACTTTTGCGAACTGCTTTTTATGCCGGTTGCGCTACGTTAAGCGC
>JBMCXL010000137.1:0-7631 GCA_048621015.1 Phycisphaeraceae bacterium | reverse complement strand
CCACCGCGCGAACACTGACAAGGCCGCCGCCGGCCTTGTCAGTGCCACCCCCGACCGGATGTACAAGTATTTATCGTGAGCCGTATGACACGCCGCCTGCCTTCTCACGTGCTCGGCATCCACTCCGCCTTGCGCAGCACCGACGGCACCAGCCCCAGCGTCACCACCAGCAGCACGATCATCACCGCCCACAGCAACAACAGCGAATCGTACGGGCCGAGCGCCATCCCCATCAGCTCCCACCGGGACGAGAAGATGCCCATCCCCAGCGCGGCCGAGCCCAGCATGCCGCTCGCTGCCCCGCCGATGTGAAAAAGCAGCAGTGCCAGCGACGTGCCCATCGCCTGGTTCTCGCGCGGCACCAGCGCCAGCAGTTCGGTCGTGATGGCGATCAACGAGCCGGCCCAGAAGGCGCCGTAGAGCAGATTCGCCGCCCCCGCCAGGTAAATCACATCCACCGGCAGAAACGCCCGGCCCAGCATCAGCGCCAGCGCCACGCCGTAGCCGAAATGGCAGACCAGAAACACCGGCTTGGTGCCCCACCAGTCCGTCGCCTTCCCACCGAGCGCGAAGCCGATCAGCGATCCGATCATGATCAGGTGACCCATCCACACGACCTGGTCGTCGCCGAAATGCAGCGTGTGCTTCTCGAGCAGGCCGAACACGAACGGCGTGGCGCCCGTGCACAGCGCAAGCAGAAAGATGTAAGCGCTGAACGGCGCATAGCCTTCGGCGTGCAGCGTTCGACTGATCGAGGAGAAGAACCCGTGCGTCGGCCGCGCGGGACGCGGCGGCTCGGCGATGCGCAGGAACAGCAGCACCCGCATCGCGCCGCCCGCCACGAGAACCGCCACGATCATCTGGTACATCCGCACCGACGCCTCCGCCGGCAGCAGCAGCGCACAACCCGCGACGAACACGAGCCCTACCGCCTGCCACGACACGTGCAACCGCCCGAAGAATCGGCCGCGCAGTTTCTGCGGCACGATGCGCCGCAGAAGCGGCATGAACCCCGCCGAGGCGATCGCCTGCCCCGCCCCGTGAAGCAGCACGCCGCTGAGCACCAGCGCTTCCGCCCCGGATCGTTCGACAAAGCCGGCCGCGAGGAACAGCGAAAATCCCACTGCGATGAGCGCGAACCCCGGCGCTCCCACCCGCTTCAGCCCGATGTGGTCCGCCAGGTGCGCCGCCGGCAAACGAAGCACCAGCATCAGCAGCGGCGGCAGCGACAGGTACAGCAGCACCCGGTTGCTGCCCAGTTCCAGCGCCGTGAAATAGACCAGCAGGATGCCGTTGCGAAATGCAATGTCGCCCAGCATCCCGAATATCTGGGCGCCGATCGCCAGGCTCATGCCGCGCCGCTGACTGGACGCGACTTCCGCGAAATCCGTCGCGGCGCTCGCCGCCAGGTCGGGCGTCTGCGCTTCGAGCGTTTCGCGATCGGGTTCGGAAGGTGACATCGGGTTCGGCACGGTTCAGTCCTTACTGCGGCACGAAAACGCCACGATCATCGACACACCATACTGATTCTGCACGACCCCGGCGGGGCGTGCATCCCCCCCATCCGATACCGACCGCAAATCCGCCCCGCGGACCAAACCCGACGCGCAACGCACCGCTGCGCCTCTTGACCGCGGTGCCGACCCGCCCGATAAGTGGGGCAGCGTCTTATCAGGTGATCGGGTGATGGAGAGGAGGGCTTCATGGACAGCGAAAACTCTCAGTCGCCCGGCACGCCATCGGACCGTCGGCGGTATCCGCGTTTCAAGCCGAAGAACGTGCACTCGCTTCTCGGCGAGGTCGTGGACCTGTCCGTCGACGGCATGCGCGTCCTGCACCGGGGCCGGTCCGCGGTGGAGGCGGGCGAGACATTCGACATGCTCCTCCAGCACGGCGAGGAGGACATGGCGGTGTCGGTTCGCGTGGTGCGGGTCGAGCGCATGGGCGACGGCCGGGAGGCCATCGCGCTGGAGATCACCGACCCGTCCCCGCAGGTCCAGCAGCAGATCCTCGCGATGCAGCCCGGCCCGGCATCCGCCCGCGACCCAGCGCCGCAAGCCTTCCTGAGGCGCTGAGCCGCGCCCTCCCTGCCGACGGCGCATCGTTTAAGCTGTGCGATCATGAGCGATCCACAGCGACCCAACATTCTCGTGTTCCTGACCGACGACCACGGCCACTGGGCGATGCGTTGTGCCGGCACGCGCGAGCTGCACACGCCGACGATGGATAGCCTCGCGCAGCGCGGCGCCCACATGACCCACGCCTTCACGCCCTGCCCCGTCTGCTCGCCCGCCCGCGCCTCGTTCTGGACCGGGCACATCCCTTCCCGTCACGGCATCCACGACCACATCGCCGAGGCCAACGTCGGGCGCGACCACCCCGGCCTCACCGGGCAGGTCAACCTCGGCATGCGCCTCCAGGAAGCCGGTTACCGCACCGGATTCGTCGGCAAGTGGCACTGCCAGGCATCGTGGAATGTGCACGAGGGATTCGACTTCTGGTTCAGCCTCGCCCACGGCACGCAGGCGCGCTTCGGCGATCATCACTTCAACGACAACGGCATCCGTGTCGAAGATCATGGCCACCAGGCCGTGCGCATCACCGATGCGGCGCTGCGCTTCCTGCGCCAACCGCGCCGGTCGCCGGACGAGCCGTGGTTCTGCTACGTCGGCTATACGAACACGCATTCGCCGTTCAGTGGCGAGCCGGAGCGCCTCGCGGAGCACTACCGCGGGTGCAGCTTCGATGACATTCCGAACGAACCGTTCGCGCTCTGCCACGGTGAAAGCAAGCGGATCAGACCCGAGACGCCCGCGCAATCGCACGAGTCTCGCGCCCAGTATTACGCGGCCGTGTCGATGATCGACGAACAGATGGGGCGCATCCTCGACGAGCTGGACAGCCGTGGCGAGCTGGAGAACACGCTGATTGTCTATACCGCCGACCACGGGCACATGAACGGTCATCACGGCCTGTGGTGCAAGGGCAACGCGACGACACCCCAGAACTTTCTCGATGAGTCGATCCGCGTGCCGTGCGTGCTGGCGTGGCCGGCGGCGTTCGCGGGCGGCCAGCGGCGCAGCGAACCGGTGGATCACTGCGACCTGCACGCGACACTGCTCGACGCGGCCGGCACTGCCGTCAGCGACGACGCCTCGCCGGGATGCTCGTACCTCCCGCTGCTGCGCGGCGAAACGTCATCGGATGCGTGGCGCGATGCGCAGTTTTGCGAATACGCCAACGCGCGCATGGTGCGCACGGAGGAGGCAAAGCTGATCCGCCGCTACCCCGGGCCGAACGGCCACTTCGCGGACGAGTTCTACGACCTGAAGGCCGATCCGCGCGAGATGCGCAACCTGATCGACGATCCCCAGTGGGCCGGCGTCATCGAGCAGCTCACGGCTCGACTGGAGGAACACTTCGCCCGCTACGAAGATCCGGTGCGCAGCGGGCCGCGCATCGCGGACCTGCCGCGACTCAACGCCGACGAGCCGTGGTATCGTCCGACCGGCGCCGCCGCCCGCGCGCAGCTCGTGGCCGCGCAGAAAGACGCCTGACCCGGCCGGCCGACTCAGTCGCTGCCGAGGCGCTTCACGAGCTTGTTGTACACCCCGATGATCAGGAACGTCGGCGCCCACTGGCCGACGAACTGGGCGTCGTCCTGGCGGCCGAACATCCGTAGCATGAGCGAGCCGAGGATCGACGCGCCCGCCGCCCACAGCCACATGTCGGACGGCATCTGTGCCGTGCGCTGTTCCAATGTCTTGGCCGTTTCACCTTCGCGATGAATATCCGGTCGCTGCATGGTCGACATCGTCGCACCTCACTTGCAAAAAGAGGAAACGGACCGCGGAGCCGGCATGACACTGCCACGCCCTGTGTATTGGTTAGCAGCGCGCCCCGAAGTGGACAATGGTTTGCTGTCGGCCCGAGCGCAAAACGGTGGCAGGCCCGGGGCGGCGATCGGTCGTTCACACCGGCAACCCCGGATTCCCCTCCCCGACAGCGCCGCCTCAGGTAGCCGCCACGGCGGAAGGGCGGCGAAAGGCGAGCCGGGGGAACCGCGGCGCGGGCGCGTCGGCGTCTTTCGGTGTGCACAGGACCCAGTGATCGGACTCGACCTCGTGGAGCCGGGCATTCGGCCCGCCGTAGCCGCCGGTGGGGTCGGGATCGGGATCGTGCGGTGCGACGGTGTAGCTGGAGGGAAAATCCTCGGGGATCGTGGCCCCGTCCCGCACGGTGGGCAGGCGGTCGGCGCGGTGGCCGAGCACGGGCATCGACTTGAGCAGGCCGCGGGTGTAGGGATGCAGCGGCCGGTTGAAGATGTCCTGCACCGAAGCGTACTCGCACACGCGGCCGGCGTACATCACCGCGACGACGTCCGCGTTCTCGGCCACCACGCCGAGGTCGTGGGTGATGAGCATCATCGCCATGTGCTGCGTGCGCTGAAGCTCGCGCAACAACTCGAGAATCTGCGCCTGGATCGTCACGTCCAGCGCGGTCGTCGGCTCGTCGGCGAGCAGCAGGCGCGGCTGACACGCCAGCGCCATCGCGATCATCACGCGCTGGCGCATCCCGCCGGAAAGCTGGTGGGGGTATTCGTTGAGCCGCTGCTCGGGGTCGGCGATGCCGACATCGTCGAGGGCGCGCGTGGCGATGGTGCGTGCCTCGCTGCGCGTCACCTGTTGGTGCAGCAGGATCGCTTCGAGAATCTGCTCGCCGATGGTGTAGACCGGGTTCAGGCTGGTCATCGGCTCCTGGAAGATCATCGCGATCTGGTTGCCGCGGATCTGGCGCATGCGCCGGTCGTCGAGGCGGAGCAGGTCGGTCGCCGATTCGGGATTCTTCCCCCCACGCCAGAGAATGCGCCCGCCGTCGTACCGGCCGGGGGGCACGGGAATGAGTTGCAGCACGCTCATGGCGGTGACGGACTTGCCGGAGCCGGACTCGCCCACGACCGCGAGCGTCTGCCGCGGATAGATGGCCGCGCGCATGCCGTCGACCGCCTGCACGCGCTTGCCGCCCGGGCCGGGGAAGCTGACGGCCAGGTCCTCGATCTCCAGCAGCGGCTGGTCGGTGTCGGGCGTGTTGGATTCGGTGTCAGTCATGCATGGTTATCCGTTGGAGCCCTGAAGTCGCGGGTCGATCGCGTCGCGCAGCGCCTCGCCGATGAGGTTGTAGGCGAAGACGGTGAGGAAGATCGCCAAACCCGGATAAAGCGCGATCCACCAGTAGAACGATCCGCCGACGCCGAGCGCCTGGTTGAGCAGGTTGCCCCACGACGCTTCACCGATCAACCCTATGCCGAGGAAGCTGAGCGTGGATTCGGCAAGGATCGCGCCGGCAACGCCGAAGCTCGCGGCCACGAGCACGGGCGCAACGCCGTTGGGCAGCATGTGCCTGAACAGGATCGAGCGCAGCGGCAGCCCCAGCGCCTGCGCCGCCTCGACGAACTCCTGCTGGCGCAACCGCAGGAACTCGGCGCGGATGAACAGCGCATAGCCCACCCAGCTCGTCAGGCCGATGAGGACCATCATCAGGTACAGGCGATAAGCGTCGTACTCCGGCGGAATCACCGCAACCAGCGCCAGCAGCAGGAACAGCGTGGGAATCGCGCTGATGATCTCGACGAAGCGCATGCCGAACAGGTCGACGACGCCGGAGAAATAGCCCATGACCCCGCCGACGATGATACCGATGAACAGCGCGATGCCGGTGGAGATGAAACCGATCGACAGCGCGATGCGGCTGGCGTAGATCATGTTGGCCGCGAGGTCGGCGCCCTGGTTGGTCGTGCCCATGAGGTGGTTGCCATCGGGCGCTTCGAGGCGGCTGTCCGGCTGATCGCGCAGACGATCCTGCGGCGAATACGGAATCGGCGCGTGAATCACACGCTCGATCTCGCCATCGGCCAAGCGCTCGCGATATTCGCTGTACACGATCGCGGACGGCGGATTCACGAGCCAGCCGGACAACACCGATGAAACAACCAACACCCCCGCAAGCGCCGCCATTCGCCAGCGCCACCGCACGCGCGGCAGCGCCAGCGCGATCAACGCGGCGAAGAACATGACCAGCAGCACCACGTCACCGGCGCCGAGATGCCGAAGCAGCGGGCTCGACCATTGACCAGCCGCTTTCATGAGCAGCGGGTGCGTGTTGGCGATCAGCGGCGCGAACACCGCCGCGATCACGAGCACGACGATCCACATCAGCCCGAGGCGCGCGCCCCAGCGCGCAACCGTCCTGCCGAGCACGCGTCGAACGAGCGTGCGGCGCGGCTCGCCCGGTGAAGGCGCGGGCGCATGCTCGCCGTCGCGCGCGCCGGCCATCGCCTGCTGGGTTGTCGCCTGCTCACTCATAGCTCACCCTCGGATCGGCGATGGCATAGCAGATGTCCCGGATCAGCTCACTGAGCAGACCGACGAAGCCGATGATCAGCGTCACCGCCAGCAGCAGCTCGCGATCGCGCTCGCGCACCGCATCCACACCCAACCGCCCCATGCCCGGCAGACTGAAGATCGTCTCGACAATGATCGAGCCACCCAGCATCGCGGGCAGAATCCCCGCGGCCACGGTAATCAACGCCAGCAGGCTGTTGCGGAACGCATGACGAAACAGCACCTGCCGCTCGGGTACGCCCTTGGCGCGCGCGGTGCGGACGAAATCGGCGCCGAGGTTTTCCAGCAGCGAGCCGCGCGCAAGCTTGGACAGGAACGCGAAGCCCGTGTAGCTGAGACAGATCACCGGCAGCACGAGATGCCAGAGCGTGTCCAGCAGCCATCCGCGCTGGAACGTGTCGCCGCTCCACGTTGGCAGGAACGGCATCACGTCGGCGCGCATGTCGTGCAGGCCGGAGGTGGGGAACCATTGCAGATACTGCTGGTTTGCGAGCAGGCCGATGAGCATCACGCCGGCCCAGATCACCGGCACCGACCACAGCGCCAGAAACACGCCGCCGATGCTCACATCGATCATGTGCCCGCGATAGCGCGCGGTGATGATGCCCGAGACGATGCCGATCGCGTAGACCAGCGGGATCGACAGGGCATTGAGCAGCAGCGTGATGGGCAGCGCTTCGATGATCAGCTCGGACACCGGCCGATGCCGGGAAAAGCTTGTGCCCAGGTTGGGCGTCTTGAAGCCGAAGGCGCCCAGCGTGCCGTCGTCGCGCGTCTCATAGCCGACCGGCGAGATCATGTTGAGCCAGCGCACGTACTGGACCGGCACGGGCTTGTCCAGGCCGTAGCGCTGCTCGTAATACTCGCGCACCTCGCGCTCGCCGGCGGTCATCTGGCCCATCTGGTCGAGCTCGGCGCCGCCGATCCCGCCCGGCGACATGGCCATGATGACGAACACCAGGACGGTGATGCCGATCAACGTCGGCACCATCAACAGCAATCGGCGGATGATGTAGGAGGCCATGCTTCGATTAACCGTCCGCTTGCGAATCCCGCCCGTTCATTGCGCCGAAGGAGTCGCCGGCTGTTCCATGCGCTGCTCGGTCCATTTCTGCAATTCCGCCGGCACGTACCATTCGACTTCCTCGTTCAGGCCGACCGTCACGCGCTGAATGCTGCGGATGCGATCGTCGAAGAACGCCAGCGACTCGCGCGTGAACAGGAACGTGT
>JBMCXL010000136.1:0-7691 GCA_048621015.1 Phycisphaeraceae bacterium | reverse complement strand
CCGCACCTCGCTGGTTGCTTCGAAGCCGGGCTCGGTCAGCACGGCGAGTCGGCCGCCGTTCAACGCCGCGATGCGCGACGCGCGATGATGCAGCGCGCCATGTGATTCGGGGTACGGACGTTTCGTGGCCATGATGCGGTGCAATCTTGAAGCTCGAGCCGAGCAGCGGAGATTAAACCCAATGGCCCGAGCAAGCGAACCCTGCCGCCAGGCAAGGTCACTGGGGCGCGGCGCAGCGCCTGAGCCATCTACGGTGCGCTGTAGGGGTCGAGCACCCTGAAGTTCTCTTCTGCGGCGCCCGCGGCGTTGAGGGAGTTGCCGCTGCCGTCAACGCGGATAACGTTGCCGCCGGAGGTGCCGTGCCACTGCCCGATGCCACCGGACGCGTAGTCCTCGGGGATGAAGTAGTAAGGTGTCAGTAGCGACGTGCCGCCGATCCAGGACTGTCCAATTTTGAGCGTTGCGGCTGAATCGATGATCAGCAGATTGTCGGTCGGCGGATCGTCGAGGCGCAGGCGAGTCATGTCGTAGGAACTGCCCCAACTCGGATAGAGCGGGCTGCTTCCGCCGGTGTAGTTGTCGTACCACGCGTAGCCGTAGCTGACGTCCCACGGGCCGCTGCCGGTGGGTTGAAATGCGATGCAGTAGCTCAGGCCCTGCTCGTTGTCGCGTGCATTTGCCTCGATGTAGCCAGACTGCTCCATGATCTTGAGCCAGGTCCACCCATCGCCGAACAGGTAGTCGTTGTGGATCGGCATGCGCTGGCCATTATCGTGCGCGTAGTAGTTGAACATTAAATAGAGCTGGCGCATATTGCTCAGGCACTGCACGCGGCGCACAGACTGGCGCGCATTGGACAGCGCCGGCAGCAGCAGCGCGATCAGCAAGGCGATGAGCGAGATCACCACCAGCAGCTCGACGAGGGTGAAGCCGCGATGTCGAAGGTTGTTTGTGTGGTGGCGCGTCCGCATGTTGAATTCGCTCCTTTCGGTGCGCGAGGTGGCGCTGCCTGACAGAGAATCGCATGAATGTGGGCAGACAGGCAGCTTCCGGCTAATTCGAGCTGTGCAGTGAGACGGGATCGCCCACGGTGTCGGGCGTGAACGGCGTGGCGGGACCGAGGTGGACGTGTCGCTCGTCGCCGGCCGGCAGGGTCCATTGCCACTCGTTTCGCTCGTAAGCGGGCATGGCGTCGAAGTGCTCGGCGCGCCGCACGGTCACGTCCCTGGTGCGCTCGGTCGGATTGTGCACGTAGAGATACAGGCTCTGCTCGCCGGTCTGCACGACTTGAAGGATCACCTCCTGGTCGTCGGCGACGAACGGATGGCCCATGAAGATCGAGCGCGGCTCGTTCAGCTCGCGGTAGTGCGCATACGACCGGCCCTCGGCAACGGGCAAGCGGGCGAAGCTCACCCCGCGCCTCGTCCCAGAGCATCGCGGTCCAGTCGTCGTTGAGTCCGTCGACGATGATCGGCAGCGCCGCGGGCAGACCGCCGCGCGCGATCTCGTCATCGGGCGTGATCGTGCCGCGGAACCCACCGCCGTCGTCGGCGGGGTTGAGCGTGAGCATGTATTGCGTGTCGGCAACGGTGCCGGCTTGTGCGTCGATGGTGTAGCCGGGCGAGCCGTCGATGCCCATGAGGTCCACGATGCGCTCGGGCGTCTGCGTGCCGGCGTGATCGTTGAAGCCGCTGGTGACGGCGAGGTAGCGCCAGCGGACGGTCTCGCCCTTCTCATACGTGCGCCCGGGCTCGCCGAAGTAGAGGCGCGTGTGGTAACGGTTCGGCGCGTGACGAAGCCGGTAGCGCAGCTTGTCGTCGAGCGAGATGATGCCGACGGGGCCGAACATGGACGGCCAGTACCACACGTATGCGCCGTGGGGCAGTCGACCATCGGCGCGGTGGTTGTCGTGCTGATTGTGCAGCAGCGCGAAGACGTGGTCTCGCTCGCTGGTGCGCTGGATGGCGGCGCCACGGTAGTCGGCCTCTTCCTGGCCGGCGGAGATGTGCGCGATCTGGAACGGCCGACGGTCCGGCGAGGCTTTGACATCCTGCTTGAAGGTGTATTCACCTTCGACGAGGATCGGCGCCGGCTCGTGGCCCCAGTGCACGAACGTGGTGTAGCGCAGCCGGCCTTCAAACACGTCCGTTTCACGAATCGGGCCGAGCGTGGACCACGCGTGCGGACCCTGCTGCTCCGGCAGCAGTTGCCACTTGACCCGCGACTCCTGCACGACCGCTTCGTGGCTGCCCATCGGCCAGGTGATGTGGCGGTAGTGCCGGCCGTCGCGCGGCTCGCCGTCGGCGGGGTAGAAGTGCGGCTTCGGGTTGATCCGAACATTGCCGTGCGCCTGGCCGTCGAAACCGGGCAGGCGGAGCGAGGTGAGGTTCAGATCGACGCGCAGGTCATCCCAGTACGGGCCCTTGGGCTGGGTCGTCAACGGCCACGTGCCGGCGGTCGAGGCCCACGGCGAGTCGGGCGCGGGCAGCGCGGAATAGCTGAGCGTGTTCACGCGATCCGTGCACCAGGAGACGAAGAAGTTGTGGCTGCGCCACTGAAAGCCGTCGGTCACGGCGCGCTTGCCGTTGACGTCGGTGGCGATGATCAACGGCATGGTCAACTGATGCTTGTTGACGGTGCAGACGGTCTCGAACGTTTTGCGTCCTTCGGGCCGCCAGCGGCGCACGAGTTCGTCGCCATCCCAGATCTCGACGGTCTCCAGGCCGACTTCGGATTCCACGCCGATCGCCCAGCGCTGGTAGTAGTAGGTCCAGTCCCAGTATTTGCCGTTGGAGACCAGGTCGCGGCTGTCCCACTGCCAGCGCGTGATGCGCGGACCTTCGGTGGCGTAGGTGGTGGGTCGATAGCCGGAGGCTTCGTCGGTGTCTTCGGGAAAGCGATCGAAGTCACCGGTCCAGCGCACGGTGTGCGGCAGCTCGCCGCTGGCGACGCGGTCCATGTCCGAAAGCTCGTCCATGAACGTGATCGCGACCGGATGCGGATGCTGGCCGTCGTTCACCGTCGTCTTGTGCGGCTCGATCATCTCGTCGAGCTTTTCGCCGTCGGCGTCGTAGGTGAAAACGCTGTGGAACGTGCGATAAGGGCGGATGTTCCACGCGGGCGTGCCGCGCTCGAAAGGATCGTCGCTGTCCTGCGGACCGGTGCGGTAAAACACGACGGCGATGTTGTGACCGTTGGCCTGGACCCACTTGGCGATGCCGAGGCTGGTGTTGTGGTCGTAGACCGTTTCGAAGCGATCGTCGTCGGTGATCATGTTCGGCTCGGGCAGCACGAGGCCCTGGCGGAACATGACGTAATGGTTGCCCACCTCGTCGCGCGCGCGGAGACCGGGAATGCACTTGAAGTCTTCCGTGGTCGCGTCGGCGCAGGCCCGGTTGGTCTGCTCGAACTCGGCCTCGGTCACTTCGCCGAGGTCATCGAGCACGACGAGGAAGTCGAAGCCCAGGCTCTCCGCCTTGTCGGCGTATTCGGCGACGGTGTGCTGGCCGCCGGAGCGCGGCGAGATCGCGCCGATCATGCCCTTGTAACCGGGGCGCTGCGCATTGAAGGAGTCGGGCGCGTCGAGCGAGGGTTGAGGCTTGAACGTGGGCGGCTCAATGGCCTCGGGCTCGGTCGGCGCGCCGCCGAGTTGCGGGTTTTCAACCGCGTTCTCGCTGAGCCAGCCGAGCGTGTTGACGATGAGCTTTTCCCCGTCCGAGGGCTGGCCCTTGAGCCCTTCGCGCAGCACGATGCCCTCGTATCCCGGCGCGTGGCCGCCGATGATGTGATACGCCGCGTCCACACCGAACACCGCGACGCGGCCCTCGCCGAGCGCGCGCGTGGCGAGCAGCGCGGCCTGCGCATGATCGGCTTCGGTCGGCGTCGGCAGCGAGGCGGACAGGCCGTCGTAGGACTCGGCAACGGTCCGCACGCTCGGCGCGTGCCGGGCGATCACGTCCCACTGATCATCGGCGCGGAAGCTGATGGTGTTGGCGTTGTGCGCGCTGGGCTGACGCTCGTGTCCGTAAACAGGCAGCCAGAGGCGCTCAAGATCCTGCGTGATCGGATGATCCTGGGCGAATCGCTCCGTACGCGAAAAGTAGATGCGCATGACGGTCGCCTGCGTCGCGGCGGCGTCGACGGGCTTGCCCTGAAGCATGCGCACGCCAAGCGGGCGCAGCACCTTGTCGGAGGCATAGCGGTACGGCTCCTCCGGCGACGGCATCAAAAGCAGTCCCCCGCCCTGCTCGACGAACTCCAGCACTGCATCCCACTGCCTTTGAAAGCTGTCGGTCAGTGTGCCGTCGGGGTGAGGCCAGACGGGATGGAGATAGACGATCACGTCGTAGCTGCTGAACTCGTCCGGGTCCACCTCGCCGGGATCGTCGCGGTATGCGAACTCCTGCCTGCGCGTGGCGACGTGGAAGCCGTGCTTCTCGAACAGATCGCGCAGGAACATCTTGCGTGTCGCGCCACCGTTCTGCGCCGCGGGGTCGCGGCCGATGAAGAGCACGGAAGGTCGCCCGTCATTGCGCCCCTGGGCGCGGCGAAGCTCATCGGTTTCGGCCACGGCGGGATCATCGTCTTCGACCGCTTGCGGCGCGCGCATCTCGGCGGCCTCGTCGCTCCAGCGCACGAAGTCGAGATCGAACCGCCCTTTCGCACCGCCGGAGAACTCGCCGAACGTCAGCGCATTCCGCCGGCGTGACGCACCAAACGTGCCGCTGGCGGCAGCGGCGTCAATCAACGGTTCGTCCCGCTCGGCGGCGTAAAGCGTCGCCCGGTCGGCCTGCATGACGAGGCGACAGGTTTGAAACCGACTGTTGTCGATCGACACGCGCGGCTGGTCACCATCCGAGCGGTGGAGCGTGACGCTGCCTTCGCTGAAGAAGAACGTCCAGTAGTTTTCACCGTTGGCGACCTGAAGCTGAAACGCGCCGGCCGGCGTGCTCTCGGTGACGCGCACGCGAAAGTCGATCGTCGCCTGACCATCGGCAGTGAGCTGCCACGCCTCATCACCCTCGGCGCTGCTCCACGTGCCAACGGACCACGCGATGTTGTCAGCCGTTTGTGCGGTGGCGACGGTGAGCACGCCCTGATCCGCGGCCACGAGGCGCTGCATGGATCGGTCGTGATCGATGGTGGCCTGCCACGCGGGCTCGGCGTCGGTCGGTGCGGCGTCGGCGTCGTAGGCGTGCTCGAAATCGGACTGCGCCCAAGCAACCGGCGCAACCAAATGCGCGGTGATCAATGCCGCGAGCAAGCTGCGGCCGAGGCGGAAGACGTGAACGGGCGCGTGGGTCATCAAACGTTCCCCTCAATGATGCAAGTGAATGCGATCGATCAGGCTGACTGGTGCCGCGGCCGGATCAGCGTCGGGCGCAGCCGGATCGGGCTCTCGGTCGGTCGGCTGCCGTCGAGCAATGTTTCGAGCGTGTGCAGCAGACAATCGGCGAGCGCATCGAGATCGACCTCGAGGCGCGTCAGCTCGTCCTCGTAACCGATGAGCGTGGCGGTGCCGCGGTTGCTGTGCGTGACGATGTGCACATCATGGCCGGGGCGCAGGCCGGCGCGGCTGAGCGCGGTCAGCGCGCCGCGCGCCATCATGTCGTCGGTGATCAGCAGCCCATCGGGCGCGGGCGTGGCGTCGTCGGCGAGCCGATCGCGCGCGCCCTCATAGCCAATCTGCTCCATGCCGGGCGCGCCGGGCCGAGTCCACTCTTCGACATCGCGGCAGGGCATATGGGACCAGGCGGTGTCCTCGTCGAGGCCGTGGTGCTGGAGTGCGGCGCGGAAGCGCCGGCGTCTCTGGTTGCCGAACCGCTTCACGAGCCGGCGTTCGACGTGGGTAAACAGGCCGGCGCGGCGGCAGCCCTGCCGGGCAAGCTCGGCGACGCCGGTGTCGATCAGCCAGTCATAGTCCATGCCCACCCGCCAGCCGCTGGTGGTCTCCCGGCCGGAGTAGACCAGCGGCACGCCCAGCTCGGTCAGCCAGGCGCGTTGGGTCGCGCCGCTGGCGCTGTGGAGGATCAGGCCGTGGACTTGGCCGGTCTCGACCTCGGCCTGGAGGCTCTGGCGGAGCTGGGCGCGGTCAGGGCGGTTGGGCAGGTCGAGGTAGGTGCGCAGCCGGAGCTGGTGCTGCTCGGCCCCGGCGTAGAGACGGTCGAGCACGAGCCGGGCGGCGGGCGATCGGCCGGCCTCGAACGGGTCGCTGCCGATGACCACGCCGATCGTGCGCTGGCCGAGCTGTTCGGTCGTGAAGATGCCCCGGCCGTGGCGGCGGACGAGCACCCCCTGCTGCTCCAGCCGCGCCAGGGCCCGGTCGAGCGTGACCCGGCTGACGCACAGCGTTTTACATAAGTCGTTGAACCTCGGGAGTCTGCGCCCCGGACCCAGCTCACGGGCCAGGCGGTCGAGCGCGGCGCTGGCAGCCTCGGTCTTGGTGGCGTGAACAACGGGCCTGAGGGACGGTGGGTTCATCAATGTGTCCTGAGTCTCAGGACACTTGTACTGGACGAAAGGCTGTCGCGTCAATGGATGCGCGGCAGAATACGGCGGTTTCATTCGTGGCGGCAAGGCATCCTCTCGTTTTGGCCTGCGATTCGGTCGTTGTAATGTAATGACTTGCACGCAAACAGTTGAATGGCATCCACCTGTGGAGCTTGACCTCGTAGACGAGCGCGCCCGGCATGTACCGCGACCGGCGCCCGCAGAGAATCAATGCTCCGAGGGCCGTCAGCTCGTCATGCAGCGCTTCGATGCTTCCTTGCATGCCGCAAGCTCCGCCGACCATCCACCCGAGGAGGACCCTCCATCGCCGAACAGATCAAGCCCAAGCGGATCTCGTTCCTGATCGAACGCGCCGGGCCGCCGGTGGCGCTGCTGCTGTTGATCGCGCTCGTCCTCGCCCTCGTGCTGGCCCTGTTCGAGACGCCCGCGTTCAGCGGCATGTTGCCGATCGCGCTGGTGGTGATCGGCGTGGCGGTCCTGGTCGATGCGCTGGTGGCCTGGCGCAAGGAGCGGTATCTGCTCTCCGAGCGTCAGATCGTCCGCAAGGGCGGGGGCATCCTCAGGGACAGCCACACCGAGTTGAACGTGGCCAACATCACCCACGTCCGCCTCATCCTGCCCTGGCCGCGCTATCCGTTGTTCGGCATCGGCCATGTGGAGATCGACTCGGCCGGTAGCGGCGAGCATGTGCGCCTGCGCGCCCTGGCGGATCCGCATGGCGTGTACGAGCGCGTGCGCGCCCTGATGGGGACCAACGGTTTCTCGCTCACGTATCGGCAGCGGCTGCACGAGGAGCAGCCGCCGATGGTCGCGGTGCTGCGCGAGTGGAGCGGCGGTCTCGGCACGGCACTCAGCCTGATGGTGGTCATCCTCGTGGCTGCGGGCGGGCTGACGGCGTCGCCCGGGCTGTGGGGTGTCGTGCTGCCGATCGCCCTGGGCGTGGCCGCCCTTGGCGCACTCGGTGCCTGGCTGGCGGTGCGGGGGCTGGATCTGCGCCGGCGCACCTACACGGTCTACAACGACGCGGTGGTATACACCGAGGGGTTTCTCACGCGCCGCAACGCCTTTCTGCCGGCGGAGAACCTGGCCGATGCGAACACCGAGCAGACTCTGCTCGCCCGACTGCTGGGCCTGTACGACGTGACCATCAGTTGCCAGGGCAGCGGTCAGCAGATCGTCTT
>JBMCXL010000135.1:0-7736 GCA_048621015.1 Phycisphaeraceae bacterium | reverse complement strand
GACCACGCCGGCCAACCTCCTGCCGCTGGAAGCGCGGATCGTGCTCGTGGACGGCGAGTCGATCCGCAGTTTCACGAGCTGGTCGCGCGCCGCCGCGCGGCTGCGCGAGCGCATGGCCGAGACGCCCGCCGATCCCTCGCCCGCGCTCGCCCTGGCGCAGCTCGCGGCGCGGCGCGGCGAGCGGCAGATCATCATCGACGGCGTCGACCAGGCGCTGACCGCGCTGCGCACGGCGCAGCGCGCCGCGGCCGAGCGCGACACCGATCAGGCGCAGCGCGTGCAGCAGCGCACCTTCGCGCAGGTGCTCGACCTAGCGCGCCACGAAGCGCTGGATCGTCTCGATCAAAGCGCCGAGCTGCGCGAGATGCTGTTCGATCGCGTGGCGATGATCACCTCCGGCCCGGCGCAGGAGGTGGCGTATCACCTGGCGGTCGGCCGGTTCCTCGCCGCGCAACGACCGCGCGAGGCGGTGGAGCATCTGCAGGTGGTGCTCGCCGACGAGGTGCTTTCCGCCCAACTTTATGAAGCCGCGCCCGTCTCGCGCCAGGCGGGGCTGGAGGCGAACCAGCGTTTGCGCGCGCTGATCGAAAAGCACGGCCGCGCGATTTACGCCACCTATGAACAGCGCGCCGCGCGGGAACTGGAGCGCCTGGCTGCGCAGCGTGCGGACACCGAGGCGCTGATCGCCCTGGCCGAGCGCTATCCGCTGGCGGCGGCGGCGTCCGAGGCGCTGGTGCGTGCAGCCGGGCAACTGGCCGAGCGCGATCGCTTGCCCGCGGCCGTCGAGCAGTTGCGCCGGGCGCGCGAGCGGGCGCCCACGCCGGCGCAGAGGGGGCGCGTGGTCGGCCAGACCGCGGCGCTTTACCAGGCGCACGGCGAGCCGGGGCGGGCGATCGCGTGGCTGCACCGGTTGCAGCGCGAGCATCCGGAGGTTGCGCCGGTGCGTGATGGTGAGCCGGTGTCGATTGACGATTGGCTGTCGCAGCTCGAGCGCATGGAGCCGGGCGCTGGTTCGCTGCCGGCGCTGGCGCTGCCGCTGGATCAGCCGCGCCTGGTGTCCGGTCGCTTGCTGGCGGCGCCGCGCGAGCACTGGGCGATGGCGCAGCGCGATGTGTTGCTGGTCGAGCGCGACGGGATGTTGCAGCGCTACGAGCCGGGCGAGCTGGCGCTGCGCTGGCAGCGTGAGGCGACGTTCGATCAGGCGCGGCTGGTGGGCGCCGATGAGCGGCTGCTGTTGCTCTGGTCGCCGCGCCGTCACGAGCTGATCGCGCTGGACGATGCGACGGGCGAGCCGGCGTGGGCGAAGCTGGATGCGACGGCGCTGCTGGAGGAGGTGGGTGACGCCCGCGACCGCGCCGCGGCGCGCGCGGCGGATCGGCGGCGCTTCGAGGACCTGCTTCAGCAGCGGCCGGTGCGCCTCAACCGCGGCCAGCCGATGCAGCGCGAGCAGGACGGCGACGACGAGGCGCAGCGGTTCGCCGTCGTCGGCGCCAGCAGCGTGGCACTGGCTGATCACATGGGACGCGTCGTCGGCGTCGATCGGCGCCGCGGCGAAGTGCGCTGGCAACTCATGAGCGCCATCGAGCGCATCACCCACGCGCGCGTGCGCCACGACACGCTCGCGCTGGCCGGCGTGATCGGCCCGGGCGCCGACACCGCCACCGGCGCAATCGCCGTGCTCGACCTGCGCACCGGCGAACGCATCATGCCCGTGATCGAGGACAAGCAGATCCCGCGCTGGATCGGCTTCGCCGGCGATCGGCTGCTGCTGGTCGCCAGCGACGACCGGATCACCGCCTACCGCCTCGGCAGCGGCGCGGTCGCCTGGCGCGCCAGGGTCACCGACACCGCGCTGGCGGACGTCGGCTGGGCGAGCGAACGGCTGGTGATGCTGCGCGACGAGCGCGGCGTCGGACACCTGTTCGATGCCGAGACCGGCGAGCGGAGGCAGCGCCTGCATCTTGATGCGCAGCTCGGTCGCCGCGCGGTGTCGATCGACCCGGTCGAGCAGCGCTGGTACGTGCACACGACCGACGGCCTGACGTGCCTGGACGGGTCCGGGGCGGTGCAGTGGCGTGACGGCATCACGGAAGGGCCGTTCGCGGCGCTGACGCACCTGGTCACGCGTGAGCACATCGTGCTGCTCACCCAGCGCCGCGCCGCGGTCGGGGGCGACGACGCGCCGGCGCCGCCGTGGGTCATCCGCCCGGGCGAGGCGCCGATCCGGGAGCGCATCGAGCCGGCCCAGCCGGAGCCGGAGCAGCCGGATGCGGACGATGCCGAGGTCGGGGAGGCGGACGAGGCCGAGCGGTTCCGCCACCACCTCTACCTGCTCGATCGGCGGACCGGGGCCCTGGTCGCCGAGCACCCCCTGGGGCCGCTGCCCCACGGCCTGAGCGCGGAAGGGGCGGCGGCGCAGCAGAACCGCCTGATCGTCCCCACCGCCGGCCAGACGCTGGTCGTCCCCGGCGGCGATGCGGCATCGAACTGAAAAGTCAGTTTTTTCAACCACTTATGGCTTTCGCGACCCGGCCGGACGGGGGGATTGCTTTGCCAGCAACCGCCGCGCGGGGTACCATGCCCTGCTTCACGCAACCTGGGAGCCAATGGCATGACCACCGAAATCGAGACCCCCACCACCCCCGGCACGCCCCGTCCTGAGATCACCGAGCAGGACCCCGAGCTGTGGCAGCTCATCGCCGCCGAGCAGCAGCGGCAGGAGAACACGCTCGAGCTGATCGCCAGCGAGAACCACACCAGCCCCGCGGTGATGGCCGCGATGGGCACGGTGCTGACCAACAAGTACGCCGAGGGCTATCCCGGCGCCCGCTACTACGGCGGATGCCAGTTCCACGACCGCATCGAGGACCTGGCGCGCGAGCGCGCCAAGCAACTGTTCGGCTGCAAGTTCGCCAACGTCCAGCCGCACTCCGGCGCCAACGCCAACATCGGCGCGTTCATGGCCCTGATGGACCCCGGCGACACCGTGCTCAGCCTGCCGATCAGTTCCGGCGGACACCTCAGCCACGGCCTGAAGGTGAACTTCTCCGGCATCTTCTACAACGTCGTCGATTACAAGCTCGATCCCGAAACCGAATTGATCGACTTCGACCACGTGCGCGAACAGGCGCAGAAGCACAAGCCGAAGGTCATCATCTGCGGCTACTCCGCGTATCCGCGCACCATCGACTTCGCAAAGTTCCGCGAAATCGCCGATGAAGTCGGCGCGTACCTGCTCGCGGACGTGGCGCACATCGCCGGCCTCATCGCCACCGGCGCGCATCCCTCGCCGTTCCCGCACGCGCACGTGGTCACCACCACCACGCACAAGACCCTGCGCGGCCCGCGCGGTGGCATGGTGCTGACCAACGACGAGGAACTGGCCAAGAAAATCGACCGTCGCATTTTCCCCGGCAGCCAGGGCGGCCCGCTCATGCACGTCATCGCCGCCAAGGCCGTGGCGTTCGGCGAAGCGCTCAAGCCCGAGTTCAAGCAGTACGGCCAGCAGATCGTGAGCAACGCCCAGGCGCTGGCCGACGCGCTGATCGAGAAGGGCTATCGCCTGTGCAGCGGCGGCACGGACAACCACCTGATGCTCGTGGACCTGCGCCCGCGCGATGCGGAGCTGACCGGCGCCGATGCGGAGAAGTGGCTGGAAAACGCCGGCATCATCGTCAACAAGAACGGCATTCCCAACGACCCGCGCCCGCCGAAGGTCACCAGCGGCCTGCGCCTCGGCACGCCCGCGCTGACCACGCGCGGCCTGAAGGAAGACGAGATGCGCCAGGTCGCCGACTGGATCGACCGCGTCCTCGACGCCGGCGGCGACGAAAAGGTCGCCACCGAGGTGCGCAGCGAGATCGTGGAGTTCTGCAAGCGCTTCGCGATGCCGCACTGAGCGTTCATCGCCGCTTGCGGCTTCGCGCCGAGGTGAACCGACCTGAGAACCGATTTGGCGCGATCAGCGTTTCGCGAAGCCGCAAGCGGCGGGTGGCGCAAATCTTGCATTCAGGGTAAGATAGAGCCCCGTTGCATCGCTTCGGGGTTTTCTTATGCCCGCTCAGGACACGGACAATCCGCCCGCGCCGCGCCGGCTGGTGATCGTGCCGGCGTACAACGAGGCCGACTCGATCGGCGAGGTCGTGCGGACGCTGCGCGCGGCGGTGCCGGATTATGACGTGCTGGTGGTGGACGACGGCTCGACCGACGGGACGGCCCGGGCGGTGCCGGCGGGGGCGCGCGTGGTGCGGCTGCCGTTCAACCAGGGCATCGGCGGGGCGATGCAGACCGGCTACCGCTTCGCCGAGATGCATGGCTACGACGTGGCGGTGCAGGTCGACGGCGACGGGCAACACCCGGCCGACCAGGTGCCGCGGCTGGTCGAGACGCTGGAGCGCGAGGGCGTGGACGTGGTGGTGGGTTCGCGCTTTCTGGATGCGCGCAGCTATCGGCCGCCGGCGTCGCGGATGCTGGGGATTCACATGCTGCGTGCGCTGCTGCGCGTGCTGGCGGGGCAGCGCGTGACCGATTGCACGTCGGGCTTTCGCGCGGCGGGGCGGCGGGCGATCTGTGCGTTCGCGTACTGGTATCCGGAGGATTATCCGGAGCCGGAGGTGATTCTGCTGCTGCGTCGCGGCGGTTACACGGTGCGCGAGGTGGCGGTGGAGATGAACCCGCGCACGACGGGGACGACGAGCATTCCGCTGCACGCGGGGGTGTTTTACGTGTTGAAGGTGTCGGTGGCGTTGTTGCTGGATCTGTTCCGGGGGCCGTGGCCGAAGGAAAGGGTGAGGCCGTCATGATCGATCACATCTTTCACATTCGCACGTTGATTCTGTTGATCATTGGTCTGGTGATTCTGTTTCTCACGCTGCGGAGCTTGCGCGCCCAGCGGTTGAAGGAACGGTACGTGCTGCTGTTTCTGATCACGGGCGTGCCGTTTCTGCTGCTGGCGATGTGGCCGGACGCGGTGGTGGCGATTTCAGAGTTTCTGGAGATCGAGAAGCCGACGCTGCTGGTGCTGTGCGTGGCGGTGTATTTCATCCTGACGACGTTCGAGCTGCTGTCGATCGTGAGCGTGCAGAGCCGCAACATCAACGCGCTCGGCCAGCACATGGGCATTCTCATGGAGGAGCATCGGAAGCTGCGCGACCTGGTGGACGCCGAATGGCGGACAGCGGATGGAGAAGAGGACGCGCCGCCGGGCTCCATCCGCCATGCGCCATCCGCCATCCGCCATTCCCCTCCGCCTCATGCCTGATTCCGCCGCGCAAGTCGTCGTGCTGGTCTGCTGCTACAACGGCCGGGCGCATCTGCCCGAGCTGCTGGGTTCGCTGACCGCGAGCGACGACGGCGACATCGATCGGCGCATCGTCGTGGTCGACAACGCTTCGACCGATGGCAGCGGTGACTATGTTCGCGAGCACTTCTCCGATGTGGACTGCGTCCGCATCGAGCCCAACCGCGGGTTTACCGGGGGAAACAATGAGGGTTACGAGCACGTGCGCCGGTGCTATCCCGCGGCGCGCTACCTGGTGCTGCTGAACACCGACACGATTGTCGTCTCCGGGTGGCTGCGGGCGCTGGTGGCGTGCATGGAAAGCGATGAGCGTGTCGCGGCGGCGCAGCCGATGATCGTGCTGCATCCGGAGACGGAGCGGATCAACACGATTGGCAATCGGAGTCACTATCTGGGCTTTGGAATGATGGAGGGTTACGGGGAGCCTGTCGCGAAGACGCAAGCGGGGGAGGGCGCGATGGATTTTCCGTCGGGCGCGGCGGTGATGTTACGCATGAGCGCGCTAGAGGTGGTGGGGCTGTTCGATGAGTTGTTTTACATGTACCTGGAGGACGCGGACCTGGGCTGGAAGCTGCGGCAGCGCGGGGATGAGTTGCGTTACGTGCCGGGGAGCGTGGTGCAGCACAAATACATGCCGGATGCGCCGACGAAGTACTACCGGCACCTGGAGCGCAACCGGTGGCTGCTGCTGTTGACGTATTACCGGTGGCGGACGTTGTTGCTGCTGGCGCCGGCGCTGGCGGTGATGGAGGTGGGGCAGTGTGTTTATGCGGCGACGCAGGGGGCGCTGGGGCGGAAGGTGGCGAGTTGGGGGGACTTGTTGAAGCCGCGGGTGTGGCGTGCGCTGCGTGCGCGGCGTCGTGCGGCGCAGGGGCGGCGGGGGGTTTCGGATCGGGTGTTCATGACGCGTTTTGTGGGGCGCGTGCATTTGCCGGGGGGCGATCCGTGGGCGCTGCGGTGGGTGGCGAACCCGTTGTTTGCGGGGTATTGGCGGGTGGTGCGGGGGTTGATTCGGTGGTGAAGCGCGGCGGAGCCGCGTCCCTTCGTAGGGGCGGTCAGCGTGCGGGGAAGAACCAGACGGGGTCGCCTGGGTGGACGCCGGCGGTGGCGGCGGCGCTGCCGTTGCGCACGGCGATTTCGAGGCGGCCGCTGCTGCCGATGTAGGCGACCGGCTCGTGCTCGGGCACGTCGGCGAAGGTGCGGTGAACGCCGTGGGCGGTGATGCGGCCGGCGGTGACGGTGGCGCGGGGCAGGTCGCTGTAGCGCGTCAGATGCCGGGCGGTCATGTTGGTGACAAGGTTGCCGAAGTGATCGATCGTGAGCACGCGCAGCTTCACGGTGTCGGCGGTGCGCTCGGGCTCGGGCAGCTCGAGGCGCACGGGGTCGTCGATCGTTTCGCCGAGCTCGTCGAGCTTGACGCCGGCGGCGAGATGCGCGGCGGCGGGGGCGAAGACGTCGCGGCCGTGGAAGGTGGCGCTGACCTCGGGGCGATGGTAGGCCGGCTCGGTGAGGGCGACGATGTGGCGCGGCGGGTAGCGTTTCCAGGCGGCGGTGAACAGGCCGTTGTCGGGGCCGACCCAGAGGAAGGCGTCGCTTCGCGCGGCGATGGGCCGGCGTGCGCTGCCGACGCCGGGGTCGACCACGGCCACGTGGATCGTGCCGGCGGGGAAGACGTCGACGGCGCTGTCGAGCGCCACGGCGCCGCTGGTGATGTCCTGCGGCGGGACGTGGTGGGTCAGGTCGATGACGCGCGCCTCGGGCGCGATGGCAGCGATCACGCCCTTCATCTGACCGATGTAGGTGTCCGTGGTGCCGAAGTCGGTGAGGAGGGTGATGAGCATGGGTGGTGGCCAGCCTGATCCCTGGAAACACGTGAAGCCGCGATCCGGACCTTCGCTGCGCTCAGGACCGGCTTACGAGCGCGGGGAGCGCCCGGAGAAATGGTAGGCGGCTCAATACTCCCGGCGTTGGCGCGCGGGGGGAATGTTGAGTTGCTTGCGGTACTTGGCGACGGTGCGGCGGGCGATGTCGATGCCCTGCTCTTTGAGCTTCTCGACGAGCTGATCGTCGGAGAGGGGGTTGGACTTGTCCTCGCTGTTGATGATCTGCTGGAGCTTGTGCTGGATGGCGGTCCAGCTCATCGCGTCGCCGGAGTCGGTCTCGGTGCCGCCGGAGAAGAACATGCGCAGCGGCACGATGCCGCGCGGCGTCTGGAGGTATTTCTCGTGGACGGCGCGGCTGACGGTGGCGACGTGGATGCCGAGCTGGTCGGCGACGGTGGTCATCGGCAGGGGGTGCAGCGCTTCGGGGCCGGTGTCGAAGTAATCGCGCTGCGCCTGGAGCACGACGTTGATGACGCGGAGCAGCGTGTGGTTGCGCTGGGCGATGGCGTCGATGAGCCAGCGCGCTGAGCGGAGGTTGTTGTTGACGAACTCGC
>JBMCXL010000134.1:0-7775 GCA_048621015.1 Phycisphaeraceae bacterium | reverse complement strand
CTGCCAGGCCGGGCTCGAGCAGATGTTGGGCCGCATCGATGGAGGTGGCCAGGTCCGTGCCCGAATGGACGGACTTCAGCAGATGGAGAAACTCGCGGAAATCGTGGAGCAGGCCTTCCTTCTTGTCGGGGAAATGATCCGGCCGCAGGGTGATGGGGCGCTCAAAGCTCGCCAGCCGCTGCTGGCTCAGGCCGCCGGCCTCGAGCGTGCGCCAGTAGGCGCTTTCGTCGCCGTCGCTTTCCATGAAGGTGATGTAGGCCTGGCAGATGACGATGTCGTCGGGGGTGGTGTTGTTGTGCAGCTTCTGGTGCCACTGCTCCATCCAGGTGCCGGCGCGTTCCTTGATGTGGTGGCGGTGCATGATGTGGAGGATGCGATCGCGCACCTGCTGGCCTTCGCCGCCGCGGCCGACGGTCGAGAGCATGAGGCGCGTCCACGTGGCGGTTTCGGTGTTCGGGTCGAACAGCGCGCCGAGCCGGCTGGTCAAACGATGCTGCGCGTGCGCCAGCTCGCGCGGCTTGGTGTTGTATTGGCGCTGCCAGTCGAGCTGGCGCATCGCCGAGTAACGCAGCCATGCGAACAGCAGCGCCAGGCCGTCGACATCGTCCTCCACCTCGTCGAGCAGGTCGTGGCAGAGGTTGAACCGGTGCATGAGCGTCCAGGAGGATTCGCCGGTCTCCGCGTCGGCGATGGTCTGGAGGATCGGCTCCAGCGCGGCGGGGCCGCTGCCGCGCGGCCGGCGCAGGCGAATCTGAATGTCGCGCCCTTTCTCCTTGAGCCAGCGATCGCCGGCGGCGTCGTAGATCACCAGGTTCACGGCGCGCGGCAGCCGACCGTGGACCGGTCGCAGCTCGAGCTCCAGGTGAGACCCGTCGCGGTCCACGGTGAACGGCGAGCGGACGGCGTGCTCGTCATAGCGCTTCGACCCCGCGGGGCGCATCGCCTCCGGCGGGTGTTGCCACTCATCGACCGAGCGCACGCCGAGCCCCCAATGCAGCATCGGCCGGCCCGCGGTGTTGGACAGCAGCAGCACGCGCGCCAGCTCGCCTGTTTCATCCACGGCCGCCGCCGCCGCCAACTGTTCGCCCGCGCCCAGCTCGAACACGCGCTCGAACGTCACGCGCGCATCGGACCAGTGCGCCGTCATCCGCCGAAGCCACTCGACGCTCAACGGCGAACCCGGGGCACGCGTGATGTTCTCAGGTTTCGGCTCGGAAATGGACGCGGTCGGATCGAATGCATTCACGGACGGCGTTCCCGGTGGATGACGGCGGCCATCCCCAGCTTGGCGAACGGTTCACGGCCTGCGACGGATTCTAGGCCTGCGCCAGCGCGCCGGGCGGGGCAATCGGCTCGACCACGTCGCTGCGCAGGATGCGCCGCAGGATCTCGGGGTGATGCAGGTCCACGCGATAGGTCTGGCCGTCGCCATCGCGAAAGCGCACCTCGACCTCGGCCACTTCGATCTCGCGATGATCGAGGTGGTTGCCGGCGCGCACCGCCATCTTCAAGCGCTCGGTGGCGTAATGGCCGGCGGCGTCCGGCGCGGCATCGCGGGCGGCGCTGAGGTCCGCGCGGCTTTCGGGGGCGTGCGGTGTCGCGGTCTGGAGAGCGGACGTGGGTGTCGTCGCGCTGCTGGTGGCGAATGTCATTGTGGTGTGCCCCTCAAAGGAGGAAGGATGGTGTCCGCTTTATACCCCGCCGCGCTGCGCTTGTACCAGCGGGCGGGTCGCCAGAATGCGCTGGGATGCGCCCCGACCCGGCCTGTGCGGCAGCAGGCGGAGGATCATCAGCAACTCAGGGGAATCCGGAGGACACGATCCGCCCTGCGCCAATTCCGCGAAGCGGGGTCTGTCTCTATGTTGATTGCACGACCATTGGCGATCGCATGCTTGTCCGCCACGTCGAGCGGCGAGCGCGCCGCAAGCGCGGCGATCGAACGGGCACGGTGTCGGCACACGACCGGGGGGTCGCAAAACCAGCGCAGCAGGAGCAGGTGTCCAGCAGCGCGGCGTTGTGGCGACCGCGGCGGGTGTCGGCCACGCGCGGTTTCAACAGGCGCCACGCAGCAGCGGAGTCCGTATTGCGTGTCTTGATGCTGGGATGGGAGTTTCCGCCGTTCATCAGCGGCGGGCTCGGTACTGCGTGTCATGGATTGACGCGGGCCATGAACCGATTGGCGGTGGAAGTGTTGTTCGTTTTACCGGCGTCGACCGGTGTTGCCGGGGGTGAAGGCTTGGATGTGCTGGCTGACGATCGCCCTGCCGCGCCGCGTGATGCCGGTGGCGCCGCCACCACCCTGCGCCGCGTACCGGGGGCGCTGCCCCATCCGTACGCGACGGTCGGCGGCGTGGCGCGTCAGCGCGCCGGCGCAGGCCGTGCCCGTCAGCGCCACCGCCACTGGCCGCGCAGCGCGCGGTTACGCGTGCTCGGCGCCGGCGCCGGGCTGGGCTACGACGGCGACCTGCTCGGCAGGATTCACGCCTACGCGCAACGGTGCGAGCGGCTGATCGGGCGCACCGACTTCGACGTCATCCACGCCCACGACTGGATGACGTTCCCCGCGGCGCAGCGCCTCGCGGCGCGCAGCGGCCGGCCGATGATCGCGCATGTGCACGCCACGGAGTTCGACCGCTCGGGAACGCACGTGAACCAGCAGGTGTACGAGATCGAGCGCGCGGGCATGCACGCGGCGGACCTGGTGATCGCGGTCTCGCACCGGACGCGGCAGGTGTTGCTGGAGTCGTACGGCGTGATGCCGGAGAAGGTGCGCGTCGTGCACAACGGCATCGAGCCGCGGGCCGACGCATCGGACGCAACCGCGCAGGCGCAGCCCATGGAGCGGAGGATGAATCAGGGCAAGACCGTGCTGTTTCTCGGTCGCCTGACCATGCAGAAAGGGCCGGGCTTTTTCATTCGCGCCGCGATGCGGGTGCTGGAGCGCGTGGATGATGTGAAGTTCATCGTGGCGGGCTGGGGCGATCTGGCGCCGCGGATGATCGAGGAGGTCGCCGCGCGAGGCCTGGGGCAGAAGGTGTTGTTCACCGGTTTCCTGCGCGGCGCGGCGGTGGATCGGGCGTTTCGCGCGGCGGACGTGTACGTGATGCCGTCGGTCAGCGAGCCGTTCGGATTGACGGCGCTGGAGGCGATTCGCAACGGCGCGCCGGTGGTGCTGTCGCGCTCCTCGGGTGTCGCGGAGGTGCTGGACGGTGGCGCGCTGGTGGTGGACTGCTGGGACGTGCAGCGCATGGCGGATCAGATTGTCGCCTTGCTCACCGACACCGGCCTGGCCGAGCGCGTGCGCCGCGCGGGCGCCGAGCGGCTGCGCCGGCTGACGTGGGATGCGCCGGCGCAACGCTGCGTCGCGCTGTACGAGGAACTTGGGATGTGAAGCGGGGCGGCTTCGTTGCGTTTTCCACGTCGCGCCGAAGCGCGACGAAGTCGCGGCGCTTCCTGCTGAATCCGCACCAGGACGGTGCGGCGGGAGTGAATCTTTGATGGACCAGAGAAAACGGAACGAGACCATGCGCATCGCACTGCTGAGCTGGGAGTCGCTGCACTCGATCGCGGTCGGGGGGGTGGCTCAGCATGTCACGGAGCTGGCCGCGGCCCTGTGCCGGCAGGGACACGACGTGCACGTGTTCCCGCGCATCGCGCCCGGGCAGAGCGACTACGACTGCATCGACGGCGTGCACTACTACCGCTGTGCGTACCAGGGCCACAACGAGTTCGTCGACGACATCAACAACATGTGCCGTGCGTTCGTGCACCGCATGTTCGGCGTCGAGGACAGCACGGGCCGGCCTTTCGACATCATCCACGCCCACGACTGGCTCACCGCCAATGCGATGATCTGGGCCAAGAAGGGCCGGCGCCGCCGCGGGATGCTGACGATCCACGCGACCGAGTACGGCCGCAGCGGCAACGTCTTTCACAACGGCCGATCGGCGCGCGTGCGCGAGCAGGAGCGCGCCGGCACCTACTGGGCCGACCACATCATCGCCGTCTCCAACGCCACGCGCGACGAGGTGATGTGGATGTACGAGGTGCCCGAGTGGAAATGTTCGGTGGTGTACAACGGCGTGTCGCGCCAGCGCTTCGATCGCGCCGTCGATGTCGCGGCGGTGCGCCGGCGGTGCGACATCGGCCCGATGGACCCGGTGGTGCTGTTCTGCGGTCGGCTCGATTATCAGAAGGGGCCGGACATCCTGCTGGAGGCGTTCCCGCAGGTGCTCGCGACCTATCGCAACGCCAAGCTCGTGTTCGCCGGCGACGGCGGGATGCGTCACCAACTCGAGCACCGGGCGCGCCAGCTCAGCGTGGCGCACGCGACGCGGTTTCTCGGCTATCGCAGCGGCGAGGAGATCGTGGACATCTTCAAGATGTGCGACGCCGTCGCCGCGCCCAGCCGCAACGAGCCGTTCGGCATCGTGGTGCTCGAAGCGTGGTGCGCATCCAAGCCGGTCATCGTCACACAGAACGGCGGGCCGAGCGAATACGTCTGGCACGAGGTGAACGGCCTGCGCATCTTCGACAACCCCAACTCCGTCTCGTGGGGCATTCATCAGCTCTTCGGTGACTTCGACCGGGCGCGCTGGATGGGCGCCAACGGCCGCAGGGCGGTGGACACCGGTTTCACCTGGGACCTGGTCGCGGAGCAGACGCTGATGGTCTACGACCCGCAGCGCGCCGCTGCGCCGGCCGAAGCGCCCAGCGAAATGGCGACGGCGACGACATCGACCGACAGCGGCCGCACCGTGGCCGACACCGTCACCGCCGATGAGACGGCGACGCCAACCGACGGTGAGCATCGAACCGCGGCAGCCAACGGTGCGAAACCCGCCACCGCGCTTGCCGTCGTGCGCAGCAACGGCAACGGAGCGGCACAGGCCACGGTCGATGACACAGTTGATCACGGCGCTGACGGCGCTGACCACGCCGACACCGAACCGTCATTCGCCAGCCGTGCGGACCTGGAGCTGTCGGTGATCGTTCCCGGCGACCACCGTGCGCTGGCCGAGCAGTTGCATCGGCTCGAGCAGGTGCTCGACCGGTGGCGCTGTCGCACACACCGTGAAAAGGAAGGGCTGTTGATCGGCGGCGACTGGCAGACGATGTTCGATGCCATGCGCGACGCCTGCCAGGCCCTTCAGAGCAACAGCGAGCGCTCGATCCACACGCGCCTGACCCTCGTGCCCCGCGAATGTGGACAACCGCGCGCCCGCTCAGCCAGCAGTGAATGCGGGAACGGCGACAACGGCACGGTTCGGCAGCCCCACCCCCACCGTCAGGCCGGCGAGGCGGAGGTGTCCGCCTCCGCCTGATCGTGCGCCAGCGCCGGCGCGCCTGCAGCGCACCATCACCGCTTGCACGACACAACGCGCACCGGACACGGTGACATTCCGTTTCACCAGCAGCCGGCAATGGCGGCAATCCGTAGGCGCGGCGGCGCGCACATGGCGCTACCGTTGATGCTTCATGCAGACTCGAACGCAGCGCAGAGGACGAGGTGTACAGGCATGGACAGCTACGATCGGCTACGGAAGCTGGCGGGGAACATGTCGTGGGCGTGGAAGCCGGAGATCGGAGAGCTGTTTCGCGAGCTTGACCCGGCGCTGTGGCGTGCGGTCGATCACAACCCGGTGGTGTTTCTCAAGCGCCTGCCGGAGCAGACCGTGCGGGAAAAAGACAGTCGGCAGGCGCTGGAAGGGCGCCTGACGCATGCGTTCCACGATCTGCACGATTACCTGCAAACGGCGCGCACGTGGGGCGATCTTTACGCCGGCCCGTTGCTGGCGCGCCCCGTGGCGTACTTCTCCGCCGAGTTCGGCCTGCACGAGGCGCTGCCGATCTATTCCGGCGGGCTGGGCGTGCTCGCGGGCGATCATCTCAAGGCCGCCTCCGACCTGGGCGTGCCGATCATCGGCGTCGGACTCTACTACACCAAGGGCTATTTCAACCAGCGCCTCGACAAGGACGGCTGGCAGCAGGAGCAGTATCTCACCGTCGAAGTGGACGACCTGCCGCTGGAACCGGCGAGAAGCGCCGACGGCGATCCGCTCCAGATCACGCTGCATCTGCGCGGCGGCGGACCGTTGCTCGTCCGCGCGTGGCTGGCGCACATCGGCCGGTGCCGCCTGCTGCTGCTGGACACCAACGTGAACGGCAACAGCGAGGACGATCGCGCGCTGACCGCGCGGCTGTACGGCGGCGACAACCGCGTGCGCATCCGGCAGGAGCTGGTGCTCGGCATCGGCGGCATGCGGGCGCTGGCGGCGATGGGCATCCACCCCAGCGTCCTGCATCTGAACGAAGGCCACAGCGCGTTCGCCGTGCTGGAGCTGGCGCGCATGATGATGGAGCGCGATGGAAAATCCTTCGAGGAGGTGCGCGAGCGCGCCGCGTCGCAGACGGTCTTCACCACGCACACGCCGGTCGAAGCGGGCCATGATCGTTTCAAGCCGAGCATGGTGGAGGAGGTGCTCGGTCCGCTGCGCGACAAGCTGGGGATCAGCGGCCACCACCTGCTGGCGCTGGGCCGGGCGGACCCGCACAATCACGAGGAGCCGTTCTGCATGACGGTGCTGGCGCTGAAGATGTCGCGGGCGCGCAACGCCGTCTCCGCGCTGCACGGGCGCGTGAGCCGGTCGATGTGGCGTCATCTCTGGCCTGGCCGCAGCGAAGACGAGGTGCCGATCGGACACATCACCAACGGCGTGCACGTGGCGACGTGGCTCGCCGCGCCGATGGCGCGCCTTTACGAGGATGCTTTCGGCAAGCACTGGCTCGGTCGACTCGATATGCCGGGGTTGTGGGAAGCGGTGGACCAGATCGACGACGCGGCGTTCTGGAAGCAGCATCAACTGCTGCGCCACCAGCTCGTCGAGTACGTGCGCCGCTGCGTGGAGCAACAGCGCGAAGCGCGGGGCGAGGGCGAGACCGACGGCCAACAGGTGCTCGAGCCGGACGTGCTGACGATCGGCTTCGCGCGCCGGTTCGCCTCCTACAAGCGCGCGGACCTGCTGCTGCGCGATCTGGATCGGCTCGATGCGCTGGTGAATGATCCGCAGCGGCCGGTGCAGCTCATCTTCGCCGGCAAGGCGCACCCGGCCGACGACTCGGGCAAGCGCGTGATCCAGGGCGTGTTCAACGTCACGCGCGACCCGCGCTTCGCCGGCCGGATCGTGTTCATCGAGAACTACAACATGAACGTGGTGCGCCACCTCGTGCAGGGCGTGGACCTCTGGCTGAACAATCCGCGCCGGCCGCTGGAAGCCTGCGGCACCAGCGGGCAGAAGGTGATCCTCAACGGCGGGCTGAACCTGTCGATCCTCGACGGCTGGTGGGCCGAGTGCTACGACGGCCGCAACGGCTTCGCCATCGGCGGAGGCAACGAACACCGGCACTGGCAGCACCAGGACGACATGGACCATCAGGCGCTGTACGAGGCGCTGGAGAACCAGGTCGTGCCGATGTTCTACGACCGCGATGCGCAAGGGGTGCCGCGCGACTGGGTGGCGCGGGAGAAGCACGCGATTCAATCCCTCGCGTGGCGGTGCAGCGCGCAGCGCATGCTGATCGAGTACACGCTCGGCTGCTACCTGCCGGCGGCGGGCGGGGTGACGACGTCGTTCCTGCCGCCGCGCGCGGCGGCGGTGGATCGGTTCGGGGGATGAGGGGGGAATGTCGAATGCACGAATGACGAAATCGCCATCTCAATCCCCCCTCCCTCAAGGGCTCACTTCCCGACACTTTTCCCGGCGCCGGCGCAGCCG
>JBMCXL010000133.1:0-7797 GCA_048621015.1 Phycisphaeraceae bacterium | reverse complement strand
GGCGGGAGATGTGATTTTTTTGAAAAGGCGCGCAGGTTTGCGCAGGTGGTGAGGGTGGTTGTGCGCACAAAGGGGGCGCACAGGGTGGGCGCCCACGGTCGGGAGACCGTGGGCTTTCGGGGGGGAGAGAGGTCGTGCTTGAGCGGGTGGGGTGAGCGGTCGATGGTGGGGGTGATGGGGGATGCCCTGAGGGATGCAAGAATCTGTCAGGGGGGGACTTGGCTCGGCGCGGCGGTCGCTATAATGGTGAACGGACTGCCCGGGACGTCGGGCGGGCCTGGTGCGAGAAGTGGGTAATTCTATGAGCAGTAAAGACCTGCGCGCTATCGCCCATCAGAGCAAGTACCCGTTGGCGGCATTCCTGTTCGTCCAGCGCGGGCTGGACTACACCGTGCGCAGCATCCACGGCGATCCGCCGGAGGATGAAGATCCGGCCGCGCGGGAAAGCCGACACGTCAGCGGACGCGACCTGTGCTACGGCCTGCGGGATTACGCGATCGAGCAGTACGGCCTGCTGGCGCGGATCGTGCTGCGCCGCTGGCGCATCGAGCGCAGCGAGGACTTCGGCCACATCGTCTTCACCATGGTCGAGGCCGGGCTGATGCACAAGACCGACGAGGACACGATCGCGGACTTCGAGGATGTGTTCGACTTCTCGGAGGCGTTCGTGCCGGAGCTGAGCCTGAGCGGGGAGTGAGTTTCAAGTTCCAGGTTTCAAGTTTCAAGTTGCGGGCGCATGACGGCGAAGCCGTCATCCAAACTTGAAACTTGGCACTTGAAACTTGAAACTATCCCCTCATGTCCAAGCCCCCTGAATCATCTGAAGCGAACGATCGGCCGGTCTGGCACGAGCGGTGGTTCCAGCGTCTGCTGGTGGTGCTGCTGGTCGCGGCGGTGGCGGTGCTGGTGGTGCCGGCGGTGCTGGCGGTGATCTACACGGTGCGGCCGGTGCTGCTGCCGGTGCTGATCGCGCTGGTGTTGGCCTATATCGCGAACCCGCTGGCGACGTGGGCACAGCGGCGGCTGCGGCTGCCGCGGTTCGTCTCGACGGTGCTGCTGTTGCTGGCGGTGCTGGTGGTGATCCTGGGATTGACCGCGTACCTGGTGCCGAAGGTCGTGCTTCAGGTGCAGGACCTGATCCAGAGCGTGCCGGAATACGTCGAGAACGTGGCCGAGCGCTCCCAATACCTTCAGGACCTGGCGGCGGAATACGACATCGAGACGGCCGACCTGGCGCAAACGATGCGCGATGCGGCGCAGGCGTGGCTCGTGGGCGCGATCGGTGAGGACGGCTCGCTCGACGTCACGGGGATCGCGCAGAAGATCGTGGCGGTGCTGGGCGTGGGCCTCGGGGTGATCGGCTCAACGATCGGGTACGTGACGTACATCGCGGTGGCGGTGGTGGTGGTGAGCTTCTGCTTTTTCTTTTTTCTGTGGAAGTGGCCGGCGATGGTCGGCTGGTTCGTGCCGTTCATTCCGGCGCAACGGCGCGAGCGCGCGCTGGAGATTCTGGGGAAAATGGATGCGTCGGTCTCGGGGTTCATTCGTGGGCGGCTGATTCAGGCGAGCGTGGTGGCGCTGGTGCTCAGTAGCGGGTGGTGGATAACGGGGGTGCCGTACTTTCTGCTGCTGGGGATCGGGGGCGGGTTGTTGAACCTGATCCCGTACGCGGCGGTGGTGGCGTGGCCGCTGGCGATCGGGCTGGCGTGGCTGGACGTGCTGGGGGCGGACGGGTTCAGCTTCTGGTGGGTGGTGTTCTGGCCGAGCATGGTTTACTTCCTGGCGCAGGGGCTGGATGGCTGGGTGGTGGAGCCGTTGGTGCAGGGCAAGGCGACGAATCTCGATCCGCTGACGGTGCTGCTGGCGGTGCTGCTGGGCGGGTCGATCGCGGGGCTGCTGGGGTTGCTCATCGCGATTCCGACGGCGGCGTGCGTGAAGATCTTTGCGCAGGAGGTGGTGTTGCCGAAGCTGCGGCGGTGGGCGGCGCAAGGGGGGGATGCGGGGGCGTAGGGGTGTGGGGGCTTGCGGGCGGATGTTGTGGTGGAGGGTGGGGAGTGGAGGGGGAGAAGGCTGTGCCTTTCATACGGCTTGCGATTATTTCGCAGGCGTGAGCATGGCGATCTGCGATCGCCCGCTAAACAACACAACAAGGCGATTTTGCCGCGTGCGACTTCATCGCAACGCGTATCACATGCTACCTTTCTCTACCTCCTTCGCGAAGCCGCGAGCGGCGGGATGGGGGATTCCGGCGGAAGAGGGTTGAATGGGGCCGGGGCGCGGGGTATAGATCGGGTGAGGCATTTCGTGCTTGAGCGGAGGAGGTGTTGTGGTGCGCAGCGTGGTCATGCTGGTGATCGCGATGCTCGTCGCGGGCGCGGCGGCGCCGGCGATGGGGCAGACGTTGCAGGAGCGCATCGCGCACGTGCGCGCCAAGCAGCGCCAGGCGCGGCAGGACGAACAGGCGGCGGAACGGCGGGCGAAGCTGCGGATCGTGTACCTGCTCAATCGGCGGATGGAATCGGTGTCGCTGGACGAGGTGCCGGCGCGCGAGGCGTTTCAGTGGTGGGCGCAGCGCAGTGGCGTGCCGATGGTGGTCGACTGGCAGGCGATGGAACTGGAAGGCGTTGATCCGGATCGGCCGATCACGCTGGAGCTGGAGAACCTGAGCGCGTGGCACGTGCTGCGTCTGATCGCGGGGCAGACGTCGCCGGACGTGCGGCTGGTGCCGGAGTTGACGCCGTGGTACCTGCAGATTCTGCCGCGGCGCGTGGCGAACCGGCGGACGGTGGTGCGCATCTATGACGTGGCGGACCTGGTGATGCCGATTCCGCAATTTGACGATCCGCCGCGCATCGGGCTGGGCGAGCAGAATGCGGTGGGCGGAAGGCGCGGCGGCGGCGGTGGGGTTGGCGGGCAGGGGTTGTTGGGCGATCGGGGTGGTGGTGACGACGACGATGACACGCCGACGCGGCAGGAGAATGGCGAGGCGCTGGCGCAGCTCATTCGCGAGGTGATCGAGCCGGACGTGTGGGCGGAGACGGCGGGCGGGGAGTCGACGATTCGTTATTTCGCGGGTCGACTGATCGTGCGTGCCCCGCCGTACGTGCATCGGCAGATCGGCGTGCCGGTGGTGGTGCCGCGCGATTCGTTGCGGCGGTCGGGTGGGGGTGATGTGGAGCGGGAAGCGCGGGAAGAGTAGCCACAGATGAACACAGATGGACACGGATGATTTTTGAATGAATGGCGGAGAGGGCGGAAACGCTACGAGAAACGCGATAAATCGCGTCGCTTCATATTCTGCTCTTCTGCTCTCCTGTCTTCTGGCTTCTTACCCGTGTTTATCCGCGGCGGTTTCGTCGCTCAGTTGGAGACGCGCTTCCGTGGCGGCGAGGATCTGCTCGGTGGCTTCGGTGTCATATTTCCAGTCGTCGAGCGTGATGCGTCGCGGCGCGCCGCGGTCGTTGTAGTGGACGACGGCGATGCCTTTGCGCTGCCAGCGTGATTTGTCGATCGAGGCGAGCGCGTCCCAGGGGGCGTGCCTGCCCGAGTTGGTGCGCAGGCCGTCGGCGTCGGCGCGGACCCATCGTCGGCCGAGCACGAGGTAGTAAACCGCCGCCGCCAGGCCCGCCGGGAGACAGAGGCCGGCCATGATGTACTGGGAGAGGATGCCTTTCTCTTCGAGTCGGGTGGGGTCCTGGGCGTAGCCGTGCTCGCGCGCGTGGGTGGGCCAGCCTTCGAGCGAGCCGTGGGTCTGGCGATACTGCTCCAGCGCTTCGAGCGAGGCGGCGCGGTGCTGGTTGTGGGCGGGGTAGAA
Organism: Phycisphaeraceae bacterium; assembly: GCA_048621015.1. Lineage (GTDB taxonomy): Bacteria > Planctomycetota > Phycisphaerae > Phycisphaerales > Phycisphaeraceae > JBMCXL01. The sequence continues at coordinate 3,983 of JBMCXL010000133.1, read as the reverse complement.
GTAGAGGCCGTCGGCCAGGGCGTAGATGCCCATGCCGATCAGCACCAGGGCGGCGATGGCGAAGCGGACGCGATAGCCGAAGCGGATGTCGGCGCGGATCGGTTGCCCGGATTGTTCAGCCTGCTCGGTCGTGGATGGGTCAGCCATGGCGGCATCTTATCGCATCTTTGCGCGATGTTGCGCGCTCAGGCGCCCAGTTCGTCGAGCACGCGATGCCACCAGTGCTCGACGGCCGCGCGGGCGCCGGGATGTTTCAGCAGCGGCCCGAAGCCGCCGCGGTCGACGCGCCGCCGGGGGATGCGCGGGAGCTGGCCGTGGTGGTGCAGCGCCCAGGTGAGAAACGCGCTGGTCTCGGCGATCATCTGCTGCCGCGCGGTGCGAGGCACCGGCCCGTCGCCGTCGCCGGGTCGATGATGTGAAGACATGACCTGTCCCTGTGCTGGACCGTTTCCGGAAATGACCACGACACTTGTAAAGGGTACACGCCGGGGGCGGGATCGACCAACAGGGATCGGCGGATGGAAAGTGGGCGAGGAACTGAGTGGTTTAGTGGCCGAGTGTCATGGTTCGTTCGCGGCTTGATCACTGGGCCACCTGGCCACTTGGCCACTGGATCACTCGGCCACTTCCTCCCCCCACAACCCCCGCGCATCCTGCCGCGCCTGCATCTCCAGCAGCTCGAACCGCTCCACGTGCCGATGCGACCAGCGGTCGTCCGCCTCCGCGAGCCCCGCCTCCAGCAGCGCCTCGTTCAACATGCGCCCCGCCGGCCCGTAAACGAACGCCAGCACGCGCCCGTAGTTGCCGCGCACGCGATGCGGCTCCAGCTCCAACCGCACCACCCGCCCATCCACCATGCGCTCGGCGAACCGCCGCGCCGCTTCCGCGCCGTGCTCCGCCGGCCGGCTTTCGCGCGCCATCTCCGGCGTGTCAATGCCCCACAACCGCACGCGCGTCACCCGCGCCTCGCCGTCCGGCGCGGCGATCACCAGCGTGTCCCCGTCGATCACCCGCGACACACGAAACGACTTCCCGTCGTACCGCGCCATGTCGTCGCCCTGGTAAAGCAGCAGCCCCTGCCGATCCGCGATCATCAGCGCGATCAGCAGAAGCACGCCAATGATGACCGCAAACCGTCGCCAGCGCCGTCGGCGGCGCAGCGCCACGTCGAGCGGATGACGGCGCGCCCGGCGGCGCGCGGAGGGTCGGGAGGCGCGAGGCATGGGGACAGGTTACTGCGCCGCAACGCGCGGTGCAGTGCGTGCGAATATCGCCGCGCTCTGTTTCAGCTCTTCTCCCTTGAAGGAGGGGCAGCGAGCGGCAACCATGAGCGATGGTGTGCGTGGCGGTGGTGTGCGTGGCGGCGACGCAGAGGTGGTCGTGCGCTTCACCCTCCCCCTGCCCCTCCCTCAAGGGAGGGGGGGTGAAAGCGTGCGCGCCGCATCTGGGGTGAGAACGGGCGAAGCCATGGAAAATGCAAGTGCAGCGGCAGCACGCGGCCGGGCGTCTACGCTGTCACATCCGTGCCGGTGTGGCGCGCCTGGCCTTCCTGCTCGCCAGCAGCGCCGTTGGCGTAGTGGCTGACGGCGGCACCCTGCACGGACTGGTGGTTGTAAGCCAGCGTCTGCTCTTGGTGGACCTGCATCATGGTGGTCTGGCTGGACAGCGACGCGAGGCTGGCGCTGCTGCCGGTGCCGTTTCCGTTTCCGTTGCCGCCCATCTGGCCGAGCAGTTGCGCGGCGTTGTTGTTGCCGCCGCCCTGCTCATCGCCCATGAGCTGCTGAAGGATCATCAGCGCGATGATGAGGCGCAGCGTCTGCTGGTCCTGCATGCCCTGGCCGATGTTCGCCAGCATCGTATCGACCTGCTGGTTGACGAACGTGACGGTCGTGGAGCTTTGCGCGACCAGCGACGTGGACGACGCCGAGCCCGCGGCCGCGTGCGTCACGGACTGACCCGCGCCACCCTTGTGCGGACCGCCGGCGGACGACAGCTCCGCCCGCTGCGGCGCCTGTTGGGGCGCGCCGCTCGAAGGATTGATTCCCTCCATCGTGTGCTCTCTCTTTCCCTGATCGCTCCCGGCTCACTGCCGGGGGCGGCTCTCTTTCGGGCCCCTCCGGGGGCGATGCGTCACTCGTGCGTCCCGTCTGGTTTCCCGCCAGGCGGCTGCGATCCGGCAGCGGCGTCCGGGCTGCCGGTGACGGCGACCATCCGTGGCCGCCGTCGCTCTCTCCTCCGCTCCGGTCTCTCCTCCATCCCGGTGCGCGTCTCGTGGCAGAAACAGAGCACGAGCGGGCCCACGGGGCCAGTCGCCGGCCAAATTATTTTCAAATCCTGCATTAACAGCGACTTGCATCGCGATGCCGGCGGCGCGGGCTGTGCCGGTTGCACCGGTTGCTGCCGCGATGCAACGGTGACGCAACGGTGATGGTGCAGCGGTGCGACGGCTGGCCGGGGTGTGCGGCGCGGGCTACGATGAGCGTTTCGAGCCGCTGCCTCCCCTGCCGCCCATGCGCACCGACGTCCTGGATTACGACCTGCCGCCGGACCGGATCGCCACGCGTCCCGTCGAACCGCGCGACGCGGCGCGGCTGCTGGTGGCGGACCGCGCCACGGGCCAGGTGAGCCATCATCACGTGCGCGATCTGCCGGCCCTGGGCCTGTTCGAGCCGGGCGACCTGGTCGTGATGAACCGTACGCGCGTCATCCCGGCCGCATTCGAGGCGACGCGCCGCGACACCGGTGGGCGCGTGCGCGGCCTGTACCTGCACGCGCCCGATGCGCAGCATTGGCGCGCGCTGCTCGAAGCGCGCGGGCGGCTGCAACCGGGCGAACGCCTGACCCTGGACGAGCGCGCCGCGCTGACGCTGATCGAGCCCGTGGAGCGCGGCGAATGGCTCCTGCGCTACGAAGGCGACGAGTCCACCGAAGCGCTGCTGCACCGCATCGGTCAGCCGCCGCTGCCGCCGTACATCCGCAAGAGCCGACGCGCCCGCCACGAGGACGAGGTGCAGCCCGACGATGTGCAGCGCTACAACACCGTTTATGCGCAGGAGCCCGGCTCCGTCGCCGCGCCGACCGCCGGCCTGCACTTCACGCCGCAGTTGCTCGACGCACTGGCGCGCATGGGCGTGCGCTGCGCCACGGTGACGCTGCACGTCAGCCGCGGCACGTTCGAGCCGGTGCGCAGCGACACGCTCCAGCAGCATCGCATGCACGAGGAATGGGTTCACGTGCCACGCGCCACGATCGCCGCGCTGCGCGAGACCCGCGCCGCGAACCGGCGCATCCTCGCCGTCGGCACCACGACCGTCCGCGCCCTGGAGAGCCTGCCCGAGCCGATCGACGCCATCGCCGGCGACCACACCGCCGCCACGAACCTGTTCATCCACCCCGAGGCGAACTTCACCTTCCGCTTCACCGACCGGCTGCTGACCAACTTCCACCTGCCGCGCTCGACGCTGCTGGCGATGGTCGCCACCCTGCCGGGCGTCGGCCTCGACCGCCTGAAGACGTGGTACCGCAGTGCGATCGATGAAGGTTACCGCTTTTACTCGTATGGAGATGCGATGTTGATCGCGTGAGAGATTGCCAATTGCCGATTGTCGATTGTCGATTGTTGAGACTGTTCCCCCGCCGCTTGCGGCTTCACGCGGTCGTCTGGTTTTCGTTGCGTTTCGCGAAGCCGCAAGCGGCCGACTGACCCTTTTCAACAATCGGCAATCAGCAATCGACAATCGGCAATCCAAAATCCCCTACAATCCCCGCCATGCCGCTGGATCAGCCCGATGACATCGACCGCGCGCTCGGTGAAGCGTCGCGCATGCCGCTCGGCGAGCATCTCGAAGACCTGCGCCGCCACCTGATCCGCATGCTCATCGGCATCGCGGTGGCGCTGCTCATCACGTTCTATTTCGGGTTCGATCTCATCGCGATCCTCGCCCAGCCGATGCTTCAGGCGCAGTACGCGCTGGGCTACACAC
>JBMCXL010000132.1:0-7801 GCA_048621015.1 Phycisphaeraceae bacterium | reverse complement strand
ATTCGCCGTTGCCGTTCGAGGAAGATTTGTTCTGCGCGGCGCGCAGGATCACGGCGTCGGCGTCGTCGCGCTCGAAGGTGGCCGAGTGCACATGGCGCAGGTCGATCTGGCGTGCCGCGGCCGCGCGGCGCTCGCGGATGACGCGGTGAATGCTCGGGCGGCTGCGCTCGAAGCGCTCGGCGAGTCGGCTCACGGGGACGCCGCGCCGGTGGGCGCGTTCGATGACGCGCTTCTCGCGCGGCGTGAGCGGGCCGCGCTGATCGGTGAAGATCGCCTCGGCGGGATTCGCCTGGTCGTGTTTTTCCAGCAGCAGCCGAATCGTCTCCAGCGCCCGGCCGCGCTGTTTCGCCAGGCGGTCGGCGACCTGGTTGAGTGTCAGCCGCCGATCGCTGTCGCGCACGATGCGGCGGGCGCGCTCGATCAGCGCGGTGCGCTCGTTCTCGGGTATCGTGCTGAAGCGCGTGGCGCGCCGGACGCGCTTTGTGTGACGCTCGGTGAAGCGCTCCAGGGCGCTGCGCGGAATCACGATCTGCGGTCGAGCGCCCGCGCGCGGCACCATCCAGCGCCAGCGCAGGCCCGCCTTGCGCCAGCGGTTCACCGTCTTGACGCTCACGCTCAAGCGCCGGGCCACCTGCTCAATCGTCTCGCTCGGCTCGTCGTCGGCGGGCAGCGCCACGGAGCGGCTGAGCTGGTCGATGATGAGGCGCAGGTCCGGGCGCACCGCTTCGCCCACGAGCAGCACCGACTCGCCTTCGCCGTCGCGGCGGTAGCCGGTGATGCGATACACGAGGTAGTCCAGCGGATAGGGGCAGTCCGCCTCGATCTCGTCGTGCAGGCGTTCGGTGCGTTGCACCTGCTCGATGCGCTTGGTCGGCGGCGCGAACAGGAGCTGGTGGGTCAGCTCCTCGAGCGGCGAGCAGTGAAACGTCTGTTGCAGTCGCCGGGGCATGGTGGGCCAGGTGCCTCACGTGAATGAATTGCGAAGGCGGCGAAGCCTGCGAAGGGCGCGAAGGAACGCGACAAGTCGCGTTGCTTCATCACTGACTTCTGGTTTTCCTTCGCGTTCTTCGCGGGCTTCGCGATTTCGTTATTCGCGCTTGTCTTCGTGTATGGGGTGCATCGACAGCGGCCGCGCTTCTTCGATCAGGCCGTGGCGCGCCGCGAGGTCGGCGAAGCGGCGGATGGCGGTCAGCTCGCGATCACCGACGGCGAAGCGCAGGATGTCGCGGAGGTATTCGGTCGCCAGATCGCGCGGCCAGCCGTGGCGCTGGGCGTAGCGGTCGACGATCGTGGCGATGCGCGCGCCGTTGCGCTGGCGCACGGTCACGAGGCGCTGCGGCAAGTCGCCGAGCTCGGCACCGCGCAGGGCCATCCACACGGCGAAGACGAACGGCAGGCCGGTGAGCTGGTGCCACGCTTCGCCGAGATCGAGTTGATGCGGGTACGCCGCGGCGAGGGGCGAGTCGGTCACGACCTTGTCGCCGATGAGCAGCATGGCTTCGGGCGCGTCGGCGAGGCGGTGGCCGGCGACGTGCTCGCGCGCGTGGTAATCGATCAGCTCGGGCTGGATGTTGTGCATCTCCGCCAGCAGCACGCGCAGCAGGGCGACGCTGGTGTGGCTGTCGGTGTCGGCATGGATGGCGTCGATGCGCTCGATGGGCACGCGGCTGAACAGGCGCACCGTCAGCGTGCGCCCCATGCAGCCGATGCCGCCGGCGGGCACGATCGCCAGCGGCCGGGCGGCGCGGAAGTAGTCGATGACGGGGCAGAGCGCGATCGTCACCTCGCCTGATTCCAGGTCCGCCAGCAACCGGGCGGGCACGTCGTAGCGCACCTGCGGCCGCGCTGCCTCGTCGCCGATCTCATCGAGCCCTTCGATCAACGGCTTGGCGTTGAGATAGCTCACGCAGCCGACGCAACGGGCCGCGGGCGTGGCTGCGGTCGTGCGGTGGAGGCGGGTGGATGAATCGGGTCGCGCGCCCATGATGCGGCCGATTATAACGTGGGATGCGAGGTCGTCGGCGGGATCGCCGGTTGACCGGCGGCGTTTGGCCTACAATATTCGCCCGCCATGACTGAAACCACGGAAACCACCACTGCTCAGATTCTGGTCGTCGACGACGAGGAAGACCACGCCGAGGTCATGGCCGAGGCGCTGCGGCGCCAGGGCCACGTCTGCACGATCGTGCATGACCTGGATAGCGCGGTCGATGAGCTGACCCACGGCCAGTTCGACCTGGTCGTCACTGACCTGGTGATGGAAGGCGAGAAGGACGGTCTGAGCGTGCTCGAAACCGCGCGCCGTCACCAGCCCAACGCCGAGACCGTCCTCGTCACCGCCCACGGCGACGTGCCCACCGCGAAGGAAGCGATCCGCGGCGGGGCGTACGACTTCATCGAGAAGCCGCTCGACCTGGACGTGTTCCGCACGCTCTGCGACCACGCGATCCAGGCGGTGTATCTTCGCCAGCGCAACACCGAGCTGCGCGAGCGCATCGACGAGCAGTTCGGCTTCGAGGGCATCATCGGCAACTCCGCTCCGATGCGCAGCCTCATCACGCGCATGCGCCAGGTCGCCCCGAGCAACATCCCCGTGCTCATCACCGGCGAGTCGGGCACGGGCAAGGAGCTGGTCGCCCAGGCGATCCACAACAACTCCAAGCGCAAGAACAAGCAGTTCGTCCCGCTCAACTGTGCGGGCCTGAGCGAGTCCATTCTCGAGGACGAACTGTTCGGCCACGTGCGCGGCGCGTACACCGGCGCGGACAAGGACCGGCAGGGCCGATTCGAGTACGCTCACGGCGGCACGCTCTTTCTCGACGAGGTCGGCGACATGCCACTGAACATGCAGGCGAAGCTGCTGCGCGTCCTGGAAAGCGGCGAAGTGGTGCGCCTCGGCTCGAACGAGACGCGCCACGTGGACGTGCGCTTCATCGCGGCGACGAATCACGACCTGAAGCAACTCGTGAAGGAAGAGAAGTTCCGCGAGGACCTGTATTACCGCATCGCGGTGACGGAGCTGCATCTGCCGGCGCTGCGCGAGCGGCGCGAGGACATTCCGTTGCTGGTGCGTCATTTCGTGCAGATGTATGCGGACCAGATGGAGCGCGCGGTGCCGGAGGTGGCCGAGGATGTGCAGATGGCGCTGATGCAGCACGACTGGCCGGGGAATGTGCGTCAGCTCATGAACGTGGTGCAGAACATGGTGGTGATCGCCGAGGCCGATCGCATCGAGTCGCGGCATCTGCCGCCGGAGATTCGCGAGGGCGGTGGTGACGGTGACGGTCGCGAGCCGGTGGCGCTGCTGGGCGAGACAGCGGGGATGAGCCTGGACCAGATCGAGAAGCAGGCGATCCGCAACGCGCTGCGCCTGAACCACGGCAACCGCGAGCAGGCGGCAAAGATGCTGGGGATTGGCGAGCGGACATTGTATCGGAAGCTGAAGGAGTACGGATTGAAATGAGCGGGGATGCGGGGGATCGATCCAGCCGTGTTTTGCACGTGGAGCGCGACATCGCGTGGCTGCCGCAGCCGAACGAGGTGTCGCTGGTGCTGTGCGAAGCGCTGCCGGACCCGGCGAAGGTCACCTCGGCGCTGGCGATGGCCTTCGCCGGCGACCGTTTCCTGATGACCCGGCTTCACAAGCGCGGCTGGGATATCCCTGGCGGTCACGTCGAAGTTGGTGAGACGCTTGAGCAGGCGGTGCGACGCGAGGTCCACGAAGAGACGGGCGCGACGCTGGAGCGCCTGCAACCATTCGCCTATCAGCAGATTCGTTTGCTCGGCCCGGTGCCGGCGGACTACCGCTACCCCGCGCCTGAAAGCTTTCAAGTATTCTTCATCGCTCAAGTGGCCGACTTGGGCACATTCGCGGCCACGGCGGAAGCAGGTGAGCGGCGGTTGTTCGCACCGCGCGAGGCGGTACAGGTAGCGTGGGTGAAGAAGCACCGGCCGTTTTATGAAGCCGCGCTCGAACACGTGCGCGCGATGAACCAGGTGGAGCAGTCGTGAAGGCGTCGCCATACCGCATCGGCCACGGATTTGACCTGCATCGGCTTGAGCCGGGGCGCGATTTGATCGTCGGTGGCGTGAAACTCGACCATGATCGCGGTGCGGCAGCGCATTCGGATGGGGATGTGGTGTATCACGCGGTGACGGATGCGGTGCTGGGGGCGCTGGGGCAGGAAGACATTGGCCAGCTTTTTCCGGACTGCGATGCGCAGTGGAAGGGGGCGGACTCTTCGGTGTTTGTCGAAGAAGCCGCGCGGCGCATGCGCGCGGCGGGGTATGCGATTGGCAATCTGGATGTGACGGTGATTCTGGAGAAGCCGAAGCTCGGGGCGCACAAGGAGCGCATCAAAGCGAATCTTGCGCGGTTGCTGGGTTGCGACGTTTCACAGGTGAATCTCAAGGGCAAGACGCACGAGCAGGTTGATGCGCTGGGGGAGAATCGCGCGGTGGCGTGTCATGCGGTGGTGTTGCTGGTGGGGGGATGAGTGAACGCCCGTTCTGGGCGCAGTGAAGGGCGGGATCACCATCGACAACCGTGGGTGGTCGCGGCAGATCCCGCCCTTCGCTCCCAGACTCGCTCAGGACGGGCGTTATTGCTTGTTGTGTGTGGGTGACCGCTTCAGCGCGCGGGGATGCCCCTGACGGTGCGGCCGCTTTCGATGGGGCGGGTGACGACCGCGCCGGCGCCGATGGTGCAGTCGCGGCCGACGGCGATGCGCGGCAGGATCGTGGCGTTGAGGCCGACCAGCGTTTCGGCGCCGATGGTGGCGTTGCCGCCGAGGGTGGCGCCGGGGGCGAGATGGGCGCATTCGTGGATGTGGCAGTCGTGCTCGACGACGGCGTTGCTGTTGACGATGACGCCGGGGTCGAGCTCGGCGGTGGTGTGCACCACGGCACCGGGGCCGACGAACACGCCGGGGTGGAGCGTGGCGGAGGGGCTGACGGACGCGGCGGGGTGAATGACGATGGCGAGGGTGCGGCCGGCGTCGTGCAGGTCGCGCGCGATACGGCGGCGCGCTGCGTTGTCGCCGATGCCGACGATGAAGGTCGCCTCGCGCAGTTGATCGTCGTCGCTGTCCAGCAGGGGCCAGAGCAGGTCGCTGTCGTCGGTGCGCGCATCATCGAGGAACCCGAGCACGCGCCACCCCGCGGCGTCGGCCGCTTCGGCGACGACGCGGCCGTGGTCGCCCGCGCCGTAGATCACCAGCGGGCGGTGCGTCTGGTCGTCGGCGCGGATCATCACGGCGTGCTCGCTCCGTCACGCTCGCGCTGCGGGGGCTCGACAGGCGGAGCGGTGTCGTCGGTGGCCGCGGCGTCCTCCTGCGACGCTTCGCCCTCCTCCGGCGGCTCGTAGCGCTCGGCGCGCGCCCGGTCCCAGCGCGGATGATCACGGCGGATGGGCATGCCGCTGAAGGCGCTGTGGCAGCGGTAGCAGACCAGCTCGCGGCGCGTGAACAGGTAGATGGCGATGTCGACCACCGCCAGGACGGCGAAGCCGATCAGGGCGGCGAGGGGGTTGACCTGGCCGTAAAGCAGCATGGCGATGGCACTGACCAGCAGGATGATGACAAAGACGGTGACCTGCGGCATGGGCTTGCGGACGAACAGCTCGCGGCAGCCGCAGGCGGGGCAGTGGCGAAGGTGATGCTCGTCGTCGAGGGCGCGGTCCCAGTCCAGGTGCACGGAGGTGCCGTTGTCGCCGGGGGCGTGGACGATGGCGGGTGGGGCGGCGAGATCGACATCCACGGCGAAGAGGGGGCGTCGACGCTCGTCGCGGAGGTCGATGTGCATACCCTATTGTGGCCGGTGGGGGCAGGGTTCGCAATTCGCGGCAGTGGCCTCGCCGCGCCATGTGACTCCCCATCCACTTCCCACTTCCCGCCCCGCGCTGCTATCGTCCGGCCACCATGCCGTCCGCCCATCCCCCCGAAACCCTCACCCGCCACTGCCCCGCCAAGGTCAACCTCGCCCTCGCCGTCGGCTCCCCTGACGCCACCGGCTACCACCCCATCGCCAGTTGGATGGCCGCCCTGGCCTTCAGCGACACGCTCACCCTCCAGCGCCGCGCCGACACCAACGAAAGCCGCTTCGACATCCGCTTCGCCGCCGACGCCCCGCGCCCCGGCCCCATCGACTGGCCGCTGGCCGACGACCTCGCCTGTCGCGCTCATCGCCAACTGGAGCAAGCCCTCGGCCGCGCGCTTTCCGTCATCGCCACCCTTGAGAAGCGCATCCCCACCGGTGCCGGACTCGGCGGCGGGTCCAGCGATGCCGCGGCCATGCTCGTCGGCCTGAACGACCTGTTCGAGCTCAATCTCTCAGCTCAAGCCTTGCGCGACCACGCCGCCGCGCTCGGCAGTGACGTGCCTTTTCTCGTCGCCGCGCTGCGCGGCACGCCTTCGGCCATCACCCTCGGCCGCGGCGAACGCCTCGAACCGGCGCCACTGTCCGGGTCGATCCATCTTGCGCTTGTGCTCCCCGCGCTCGCGTGCGCCACCGGTGCGGTCTACCGCGCCTTCGATCAGAGGGCCGGCCACAACACCGCCGACGAAGCGCGCGTCCGCGCCATCATCCATCAAGCGCCGCACGTCGACGCGGTCCTGTTCAACGATCTCGCCGAGCCCGCGTGCATCGTCTGCCCTGAACTGCGCGCCGCGCGCCAGTCCATCGCCGACACCACCCGCCGCCTTGTGCACATCACCGGTTCCGGCGCCGCCATGTTCCTGCTCGCACAAGATGCCGACGATGCCCGCACCCTCGCCCAACACATCACCATCCAAACCGGCCACACCACCGTCCCCACGCACACGTTCACCATCTGATCCACCATCCCACGCCGGACCGAAGCGACCGCAGGGAGCGCCGGTCCGGATTCCCCGCCACCCCTTCACCGCCCATCACCCAGCCGCGCCTCCACGTGCGCCCGCTGTTCTGTTGTGAGCTGTTTCGTCGGATCGAGATAACTCTGCTCGCTGGTGCGCAGCGCGCTGCGATATTGCGCCGCCGCCGCGTCGCGCTGATCCATATGCCAGTAAAGATCCCCCAGATCGAGCCGATAGCGCAGATCGTATGGCGTGCGCCGGATCGCCTCGCGCAGCGCGGCCGCCGCCTGCGCCCGGCGCTGCGTCTGTCCCAGCGCGCGCGCCGCCGTCTGTTCGATCGCCGCGCGCAAGCGCGGCACGCGCGGCCCGGGCATTCCCAGCCGCTCGGCATGTTCCACGACCGCCGACGCCTCACGTAGCATCTCCCGCGCCTCATCCGACCGGCCGTGCTGTGCCAGCGCTGTCGCCGCCTCCAGCCGCAGGTGCACGCGCTGTTTCAACGTTTCCGAATGGCGCGGGATCGCCTCGCCCGCCGCATCGAGCGCTTCCAGCGCCGCGTGATACTGGTTCCGTTGCAGCGCCGCTGCCGCCTCCGCAAGGTGATGCTGCTGTCGCGTGAACGGACCCGCCGCTGCCACGATCAACCACACCGCCACAATGCACATCGCCGCGCCCGGCAAACGTCCCGCATGCGACGGCCCCTGTGCCTCTCTCGCACGCCCCGCCGCCGCCAGACCGACGATCGCCCACACCAGTCCCGTCGGCGCGAGTTGGAAAAACCCCATCTCGATCTGGTTGTGCACCAGCAGCACCGCCGCCGCGCCGAACAGCCCCAACATCAGCCACGGCTCGCTCCGGCGCATCCGCACCGCCAGCACGCCGGTCACGCCCACGAACAGCAGCGCCCCGGCAAGCCACAGCAGCGCCGAGCCGAACCACATCATCGGCAGCTCCAGCCAGTACTGCAT